>CAYGVK010000017.1:0-11862 GCA_964353375.1 Candidatus Woesearchaeota archaeon | reverse complement strand
CAAGAATGCCTAATCCAGAAGGAAAGGGAGAAGTTAATATGCTTGATCTTTTGATTAATTCTTTAAGAATGAGGCCTGATAGAATTGTTTTAGGTGAAATGAGGCGTCAAAAAGAAGCAGAGGTTTTATTTGAAGCAATGCACACAGGACATTCTGTATATGCAACTGTTCATGCTGACTCTGCTGCAGAAACAATAAGCAGATTAACTAATCCTCCTTTAAATGTTCCTCCTAATTTGCTAAAAGCTGTTAATTTAAATGTAGTTATGTTTAGAGACAGAAGAAAGGGTATAAGAAGAATTTTGCAAGTGGCGGAAATTGAAGCAGGAGATAATGAAGCAAATGCAAATATAATTTACAGGTGGATTCCTGAAGAAGATAAAATAATAAAACATGCAGAAAATTCGAGATTTTTTGAAGATATAAGTAGAAATACAGGAATGTCAAATATAGAATTAAACCAAAATCTTGAAAAAAAACAAATGATACTTTCATGGCTTGTTAAAAATAATATAAGAGACTTAAATGATTTTGGAAGAGTTATGAATTTATATTACACCAATGAAGAAGAATTGCTTCAAAATATAAGGAAGAATGATATTAAAGAAATTCTCAGAAGGTGAATATGAAGTTTCAGATACCCTTTACACATTCGAGTTTAGAAAAGTTAAAGATAAGAGCAAAACCTTTTCTTTCTAAAATAAGCCATAAAAAAGATTCAAAATTAGCAAGCAATTTGAAAAATTCTGGTGTTGACCTTTCAAGAGAAGAATATATCTCAATATGTTATAGGACTTTTATTTTTGCCTTTATCTCTTTGTTTGTAATATCAACAACCATCTTTGCTATTCTGAAAGTCAGATTATTTTTTATATACAGTTTTATTTTTGCTATTTTATTTTCAATGTTTGTTTTTTTTAGCCAAATGATTTATCCTAAAATTTATATTTCAAGAAGGCAGAGAGATATAGAAAAGAATCTTATTCCTGCTTTAGAAGATATTTTAATCCAATTAAGTTCTGGTATTCCTTTATTCAGTGTTATGCTAAATATTTCTTCTTCAAATTATGGAGAATTAAGTGTCGAATTTAAAAAGGCAGTCAAAAGAATGAATGCAGGAGAGTCTCAAATAGATGTTTTAGATGATATAGCTAAAAAAAATCCATCTGTTTTTTTTAGAAGAACATTGTGGCAGATTAGCAATGGAATGAAAGCAGGAAGCGACATGTCAATTGTTATACAAGACAGTGTTAAAGCATTAAATGAAGAGCAATTAATACAAATACAAAATTATGGAAATAAATTAAATCCCCTGATTATGTTTTATATGCTAATTTCTGTTATAATTCCTGCATTATCTGTTACTTTTTTAACAATCATTTCTTCGATGATAAATATATCAAGCACAATGACTACTTTATTGTTTATTGGCTTATTCATTTTTGTAGTGTTGATGCAAATAATGTTTTTAGGGTTGATTAAGTCAAGGAGGCCAACTTTGTTATGAAAATAGAGACAAAAAGTGAAAAAGCAAAACTGAATAAAAGAAGACAAAAAAGAATGAATGTATTTGCAATTATAATGAGCATTTTTATCAGCAGCTTTTTATTTATTATAACAAGGAGTTGGATTATATGGATTATTAGTTTAATAGGGATTTTTATTTTGTTTTTCTTATATATATATTTTCGGAATTTCTTAAAAAAATCTGCGAGAATCAAGAGAATGGAGGAGGTTTTTCCTGATTTTTTGCAATTGGTTGCAAGTAATTTAAGGGCAGGAATAACGATTGACAGGTCTATGCTCTTAAGTTCAAGAGAGGAATTTTCTCCATTAGATAATGAAATTTTTCAGACAGGAAAAGACATTGCAACAGGAAAAGAAATAGAAACTGCCTTATTAGATATGGCTAAAAGAATAGGCTCTCAAAAGATTGAGAAAATAATCTTACTGCTTGTTTCAGGAATAAAGGCAGGAGGAAATTTAGCTGTTTTGCTTGAAGATACTTCTGTAAGCATGAGAGAAGGAAATTTTGTTGAAAAAAGAGCAGCAAGTAATGTTTTAATGTATGTTATATTTATATTTTTTGCAGTATCTGTCGGTGCTCCTGCTTTGTTTTCATTGTCAAACATTTTAGTTGAAACACTTACAAATCTTCTGTCTGGAATTCCTGTTTCAGAAGTTCCTGTAAATCTGCCTTTTACTTTATCAAAAGTAAATATTTCTATTGATTTTATAAAATATTTTAGTATTGTTTTTATAATTGTTATAGATATTTTAGCTTCTCTTGTTTTGGGCTTGGTGAGAAAAGGAGAAGAAAGAGAAGGATTAAGATATCTTCCTTTTATATTAGTGATAAGTCTTTTGATTTTCTTTTTAATAAGGGTTTTTTTGTCAGGATTTATATCAGGACTTTTTGGTTAAGTTTTTATACTATGGAACTTTTTAATAAACATGAGAAAAAAGAAATTAAAAAAAGATGGTGAATAAAAAAAAGATTGTAAAAAAAATAAACGAGAAAGTTAAAACAAAAACAATCAAAAAAGTAAAAATAAAGAAAAGTAAAAAAATACAAAGGGTTTCTACAGGCATTAAAAATTTTGATGCACTGGCTGAAGGGGGATTTGAAAAAAATTCAACAAATTTAATTGTTGGAGATTCAGGAAGCGGAAAAACAATTTTTGGGGTTCAATTTTTAATCGAAGGAATAAAAAAAGGAGAAAAAGGATTATACATAACTTTTGAAGAGAAAAAAAATGAGTTTTACAAGAATATGCTTGATTTTGGATGGGACTTGGAAAAATATGAAAAACAAGGAAGTTTTATTTTTTTGGAATATACTCCTGAAAAAGTCAAGACAATGTTAGAAGAAGGAGGGGGAATTATAGAAAGTATTATTTTGAGGAAAAAAACAACAAGAGTTGTCATAGACAGCATAACTTCTTTTGCTCTATTGTTTGATGATGATTTGAAAAAAAGAGAGGCTGCACTTTCTTTATTTAATATGCTGAGAAAATGGGACTGCACCTCATTATTAACTTATGAAGAAACGCCGTTTAGAGATGAGAAAGTTGCTTCAAAAACATTAGAATTTGAATCAGATTCTATTATTATCTTGTATTTTTTAAGAGAAAAAGGAGAAAGAAAAAGATTTATTGAAATATTAAAGATGAGAGGAACAAACCATTCTCAAAGAATTTATTCTTTTGAAATAGGGAAAGGGGGAATTAAGGTTAATAAAAAACCTTATTCTGGAAAAAGTTTAGATTAATCCTAGATAAATTTAATTTTTATTTCTTAAAATACATTTCTGAACAGTTTTATCTTTTATTTTTTTGAGATTATTCTGGAATTTTTTAATAAATTTAATTGTTTCATCTGTAAACATTTGTTTTACATCTTTAGTCAAGAGTTTGCCTTTTTTATATTGTTCAATTACTCTTTTACTTTTTTCTGGTGTTAAAAATAAATTTTTAAGATAAATGCAAGAAACATCAATTTCAGGATTTCCTCCTTTTGCTTTGTGCTCCTCAACTGTTGGTTGTCCGCCTGAAAATGATTTATTTATTTTCTCTCTTATTGTTTTTTCATTATCATTTAAGAAAATAGCATTATTTTTTGATTTTGACATTTTACTTCCATCAATTCCTGGAAGGAATTTAGCATGCAAAATAGATGGTTTTTTATAACCAAACCTGCTTGCTATATCTCTAGAAATTCTTATATGAGCATCTTCATCAGGACCAATTGGAACAAGAACATTTGGAATATTATATTTTTCTTGAGGAAATAAAATATGTGCTGATTGGACTGCTGGGTAAAAATATAATCCAGGATTATCTTCATTTTTATAGCCATAGGTTGCTTTTATTTCAGAAAGAGTAACTTTTTTTGATAATTTAATAGCAAGATTATAAATATTAGTATAAATTTGATCTATTATAAAATAAGTTTTTTTTGGATTAAAACCATAAGCTAAAAGTTGTTTTGCAAGTTCTAAGGAATTTTTTAATGCCTGTTCTTGATCTTTAACTTTTCCTGAAACATAACTCTCATCATCTGAGATTGGAATAAAAACAGGAATTCCGTATTTTTTTTGAAAAAATAGGTTTGTGTCAAATACAGCTTTATGTCCTAAATGTAAACTTCCAGATGCATTCACTCCAGAAAGAATTGCGCATTTCTCTCCCCTTTTTAAAGCAGAAAAGAATTTATCAAAATCTCTGTGAGAAACTAAAACACCTGTTTCAAAAGCATAAAAATTGGGCTTGTCGCTAAGTTTATCTATTGGTTCTGCACCAAATTTCTTTATTAAAACTTTATTATCTTCAAGTAAGTAATCTGTGTCCATGTTTAAGTTATTAATTTTATATATATAAATATTACCTAATTCAACCTAAAAACATTTAAATAAAGAGATTTACTGAAAATAACATGAAAAAAGACAGATTAGTTTTGGTGATTATATTTGCATTATTTTTAATTAATATTTCTTTAATTTCTGCAGAAATATTTTTAAGCCAGCCAAATCCTGCTTATAATTTAGGAGATAATGTTGAGTTAAATATAGAGGTAACTTCTTTTGGAGAAGGATTTTTAAAAGTTGATTTAATTTGCGGAGATAACACAATTAATATTTTAAATAAAGTTATTTTAGATGATAAAGATAAAGTTTCTAATATAAGATTACCCTTATTATATTCTTATATTTCTGATTCTATTGGAATATGCCAGTTTCAAGTTGAATATGGGGGAGTAATTCAATCTACAAGACAATTTGAAATAACTACCAATTTAATAGTTAGATTAAATAGAGACGATATAATTGCTAATCCTGGAGAAAAAATTATTATTGAAGGTACTGCTTATAAAATAGATGGCAGGTCTGTAAATGGAATAATAAAAATTGAAATTCCATTGATGAGTCGTTTTATTGCAGAATCTTCTGCAGAAAATCAATTAAATATAACAGAAGAAGATTTATCCCCAGAAGATTTTGAAACTGAAAATAAAATTAATAAAGGAATATATGATGGCTATATAAAAGATAGTAAATTTTTATTAAATATCAGTTTAAGAGACGATTTGCCTGCAGGGGATTATAGAATAGATGCAATAGCATATGAAAAATATAATGATGAAATAATCAACAAAGGAACCTATATGTCTAATTTAAAAGTAAACCAAATTTTAAAAAGAATTGAAATCCCAATTGAAGACCAACCAATAGATCCTGGAGAGATATTTAATTTTCAAGTTCAATTATATGATCAAGCAGATATGGTTATATATGATGATGTTTTTGTTATAATTGCTAATGAAAAAGAAAAAAGAATTTTTGAAGATATTTTTGAATCTTATGAAAACATTGAGTATAATGTTCCTACAAATTTGACTTCTGGATATTATACAATAACTGTAGAAAATAATAATAAAAAAGAAATGAGACAGATTTTTATTAATGAAAAGGCAATTGCTAAGTTTGAATTAAGAAATAGCACATTAACTGTTACTAATATTGGAAATACCCCCTATAATAAAAATATTAAAGTAGAATTAAATGGAGAATCTTTTGTTAGAAAGGTTAATTTAGGTTTAGGAGAAAGTCAGGAATTCAAATTGTCAGGGGACGGAACCTTTGAAGTTTATATCAGCGATGGAGAAGGAGTGGAGACTTATTCAGGGGTTATTTTAACAGGAGGAGCAATAAATGTTAAAGAAATTAGTGGGAGCATTATTAGAAATCCTATTGTTTGGATATTCTTAATAATTATTTTAGGTGCAGGAATTTTATTTTTTATGAGAAATACTTTGAAAAAGAAATCTTTTGCAAGGCCTTTTACAAAAGCTTTTTTATTATTTCATAAGAAAAAAGCCCAAATTCCTGTTGGATCTTCAACTCCTATAACTAATGGAAGGGAAAATTTAAAACATTTAATAATGCCAAAGCAAGCAGAATCTGTTCCTGTTTTAGATGGTGTAAAAAATTCAGCTGTTATTGTTGCATTAAAAATAAAAAATCAAATGGATAAAGATGCTCACTTATTTTTAGAGAAAGTGTTGAGAATTGTTTATAGTAAAAAAGCAGTTATTTATTTGTCTGGAAATTATGTGTTCATCATATTTACTCCTTTAATTACAAGGACATTTAAAAATGAAATAGATGCTATAAAAACTGCCCAAACTATTAATAATCTTTTAAAACAATACAATCAACAAGCAGAAGGAGAAATACATTATGGAATTGGTGTTTGTGTTGGAGATATAGTGAATAAAATACAAGATAAAAAATTAAAATTCACAGCTCTTGGAAATCTTCTTGGTGAAGCAAGAAAAATTGCAGAAGCTTCAAAATATGAAGTTTTATTATCAAAAGAAGCACATAGAAAATCAATGACAGATGCTAAAGTAGATAAAAAGGAAATTAAAGATTTAGAAGTATATGAAGTTAAGAAAATAATAGATAATGAGAAAAACAAAGAGTTCATAGATAGTTTTTTAGAGCGGTTGGAAAAAGAGAAGAAATAGTGTACCAAGGTATACTCATCTTTTCTAATTCCTTTTTTTAATTCTATAACATAGAAATATTTATAAACAGTAATTACTGCAAAATTACAACAATGAAATCGCCTAAAATCTTTTTAAGTGTATTAGGTATATTTTTAATTCTTAATTTAATTAATCTTGTTAGTGCTTATGATATATCAAAAACATGGACTTGTAGTTCAGGATTAACATGTTCATATAGTCCATTATGTCAAAATAATGCTGTTACAGGTCCAAGATATGAATGGATAAATTATAATTTTAATGCTCCTCAATCAGGAGAGTATGAATGTACTATAACAATAAAAAGAGGAAACTTTGGATATTATACAGGAGACACTCAAACAAACGAAGCTATGGACTTAAAATTAAATGGAATTGCTTTAGGAAATACAGGAGATGAATATTGTAATGGAGAACAGCCAAACACATGTTCTGCTTCATGCCCACATAAATATTATGATGATGGAACATGGCGTCCTAATGATTATTGTGCACATTGTAGTATTGATGTAGTTGATGCTTTTACAAAAACTCTTAATTTAATATTATCAAATACATTATCAACTTATATGTTTAACAGCCACGCTTATAATTATCTAAAGATAGAATGTAATAAAATTGAACCTGTAATTTGTCAGCAAGGAAAAATTGAACAAAGACAATGTGGTTCAACAGATGTAGGAGAATGCAGTTATGGAACAGAAACAAGAACATGCTCAAATAATCAATGGAGTAATTGGCAAGGATGTAATGCTATTTTGCCCTCTAGTGAAATATGTGATGAATTAGATAATAATTGTAATGGTGAAATAGATGAAGGGGGGGTTTGCAATACTTCTGTTTGCAGTTCAAATTTAACTTGTGGTGTTAATGGTTATGTAGGAAATTATTATTGCAATTTAACAGATAACTATTTATATATAAATTATAAATCTTATATTTGTAATAATCCTGGGACATTGCAAAGTTATTGTAGTAATCAAATAATTCCAGTAGTAGATGGAACATGTAATAATCTTACTCAATGTGCAGATGGAATTGATAATGATGGAGATGGTTTAATTGATTTAAATGATCCTGGATGTAGCAGCCCTTTAGATGATGATGAAAGCAATGAAATATTAAACTGCACATGCAATTTAGATTGCGGAATCAATAATTACATAGGAAATAATTATTGCTTAAATGGAGATGTTTATAGAAATCTTCAATCATTTTTATGTACTTTTTCTAATACTATTAATAGTTTTTGTTCAAATTCAACAATTCCTGTTTTAATTAGAGAATGTGATTATGGTTGTAGCAATGGTGTTTGCAAGGAAAAACAAAATGATGAAGAATGCGCAAATAAAAAAGTTTCAAGAGGAGAAGATACTTCTGGAGAAGATGAGTTATTTGATAGTTCTAATTATATAAGTTATAAAAATGAAACAATTGATTTTGGTACAATTGATTTAAGTTCTGGTTCTGATAATTCTGATTCAGCTTCTGGAAGCACATTTAAACTTTCAGGCATTTGGTTATGGCTTTTAATAGGAGCAATAGTTTTATTAATAATTCTTGTTATAATTGGGTTGATGTAAGATGGCAAATTTTTCTGCTTTATATTATGGTGGATTTATGCAAGAAAGAATTCTTAATCGTGCTTCTGGAGATACCCCAAATGATAAACGTATTAATATTCTTTTAGGCCAGGTTAGTAGAGATTTTTCAAAATTAATGGAAGATTTATCTCTTATGAGTGAGGGTGATATATTATATAGGGGAAGTGTAGAAATTAGGATTGACGTTGATAATCAATCTTCTTCACAATAATTCTCGCATTCAGGACCACAAACACCATTTTGAAAAGGACAGTTATTTCTATATATACATTGCTTTTCTTCTTCTTTTATTTTTTTATCTTTGTTTTTTTCCTTTGTCATTATATTATTCCTGTTTTTCTGTGTCTTTAATATGTCTGCTGTATTCAAAATTAAAATTAAAAAACTGGAGAAATTCTTTTAAAATTTGTTTGTTTATCTTTAATCTTTTTAATTCGTTTAATGTATATTCAGTGAAACAATAAGGGCATAATGAGGTTGCTTTTTTATTGCAATGAATACATTGTGTTGTGTCTTTAGTTAGTTTTTTCAATTGGTTTAGATATTGATTTAATTTAGGCAGGAGTTTTTGTCCTAGGTTTGGGTAATTAGTAAGCCAGGCTTGAAGTTCTATTTTCAGACAATCAGGACATAATGGATTAGTAACTGGTTCATCGCATTCTAAGCACTCATAAAATCTTTCTTCTTCATATTCATGGTCTGAATCAAAATTTGTTATCATTTTAGAACTTGATTCAAAACCCAAAAACAAGTGGGTTTTAAATCAGATATTTAATAAACATTAATTTTATACATGCAGGGCAATCTAAGTTTAAAGAATTCATTTTCATTTGTTCTAGGATCTGTCCTTTCATGATAATAGTAATACGTTGTTCTTTAAATATATTGCTATATAAGAGGATAATGGTTGATTCAAGGAGTCTTTTGTATTATTTTACTACAATCTATATTAATATATAATTTTCCTTACTTATTACTCGGCTCGTAAGCCTGCTCGTTGCTTATTTTATTTTACCCTCGCAAACTTACTCGGCTCTGCTTTTATTATACCCTATAAATTATTAAGGATATTTTATTAATTTTTTTATTCAACAAACAAATTGCACTTGCAATGTTCCTGAAGTTCTATTTCTCCTCTGTGAAAAACACAAGGGCAAATTATTTCTTTATCTTTTTCTTTATTGCCTGTAACAACTCTGCATGGGCAATATGTTTCTCCAAATTTTTCTTTTCTTGCCAATAAACCTTTAATTACCCAATCAAATTGTTTTTCATCTGGATTTAATCTAATTCCAACTGATTTTGCATATTCATCTGCACTTTTTCTTAAACTTGTTTCGTTTTTTGAGTTCAATTGTTTTTTCATATTATTGTTTTATCATTAACCCTTAAATTATCGCTCGGCTCTGCTTAACTTCTTCTCGCTTCTTGGTTATTATTTTAATGGTGGATAAATTTAAATACTTATACTTTTCTTTTGAATTATGGAGCTTAAAGAAATTGAAGGAATTGAGGGCTTACTGATGGGGCAGTAGTAGAAATATTTCTTGCAGATGAAGCTCTAGAAGAACGTATATCCCCCGCTTATTTTTTAAGATTAATTAAAAGTTTGCCAGGAGAATGGGCGAGGGGGCATAAACAACCACCATATATTGAAGTTTCAAGAAATAAAGATAGAAACGGTTGTGTTAGAGGAATTGTAGAATATACCCTCGAAGAGCTTAAATGTGTAAGGGTTGTTGGGCAAAGTCAGTTTAGTTGTTAATTTATCAATCTTTAATTACATCCTTTCTAAAATATCAATTCTTTTTTGTATTGGAGGATGAGTTGAACTTAGTTCAGACATCTTTTTTCTAAAAGGATCTGATATAAATAAAGGAGCTATTGCTTTATTTATATTTTTCTTTTCATCAATATAATTTTCGTTTTTAATTTTTATTAAAGCATTTTTTAAACCAGTAGGGCTTCTTATGAATTTTACAGCAGAAGCATCTGCAGTATATTCTCTTTTTCTTGAAATAGAAAACTGGACTAGTTGAACTACAATAGGAGCCAATATAGCAAGAATTATTCCTATTAATATAAAGATAGCTTGTCCTTTATTTTCTTTATTGTTTCCACTATTTCCCCTATACCATAAACTCCTTAAAAATACTTGGGATATTATTGCAATCATCCCAACTAAAACTGCTGTAAGTGTCATAAATCTTATGTCATAGTTTGCAATATGTGATAATTCATGTCCTAAAACCCCTTCTAATTCTTGCTTATTTAATTTTTCTAATGCCCCTGTTGTTACACATATAGCTGAATGTTTTGTGTCTCTTCCTGTTGCAAATGCATTTATATTTGAATTTTCCATAATATAAAGTTTTGGCATTGGCATACCAGAAGCAAGAGTTAAACCGTCAACAGTGTCGTAATATTGTCTGTATTTTTGCTGATTAGCTGGTTTTGCATTTACACTTGCAAGTGCAATTTTATCTGAATTATAAAAACCAATTATTACATAAATTATAGATATTAATGAAGCTATAATTAATATGAAAAAAATATCTCCTGGACTTGTTGCTAATCCTATAACATAGCCTAATCCAATAAAAACTAAAAATATAATTATTATTAAAAATATAGATTTTCTTTTATTTTTTGCAATCTGCTCATAAAAACTTATCCTCTGTTCCATTTCTTATTAAAATGAACTGGGTTTATAAAAGTTATTTGATTAGGTTTTGTAAGGTTATTAATTGATGAATAAAATATATTCTTGATTAAGTAATATTTAAATACTTTAATGTCTACTTAAGATAGGTTATTTTTTTGTGTTGGGAGGTGATAAGATGGCAAAGAAGAAAAAAAAGAAGGCAAAAAAGAAGAGATAATTTTATTGAATTTTTTTATTATAGTTTTATTTATTTTATTATAATCTACTTGTTCTGTTATATTCTTATTGAATTTTTTTAGATAATGTAAATATTTTTATCATTGGTTAATTATTATTTTATAGAAAATTGGGGCGGTATTGATGAGGTATATAAATGAAATTTTAATTATAAATCAATTTTAGGCATTTGCCTTGATGATTCAGGAATTTTAAGATATTCTTTTCTTTGCTTTCCATAAAGTTTAAAGAATAAAACTCCTGGAAATCTCTGAGATGCATTATCATAGCTTAATATAGAATCATTGTAAAATTGCCTTGCATATGCAACTTTGTCTTCAATAGAAGCAAGTTCTTGTTGCAAATTCAAGAAATTTTCATTTGCTTTTAATTGAGGATAATTTTCAGCTAATGCAAAAATTGATTTTATTGCTTTTTGTAATTTATCTCCTGCTTTTATTTTATCATTAATATTTGTTGACTTTAACATGTCTACTCTTGCTTTTGTTACAGAAACCATAATTGACTTTTCATATTTTGCATATGATTTTACTACTTTAATCAGGCTTGGAACTAAATCAGCTCTTTTTCTTAATTGAACATCAATCTGAGCTAAACTATTTTTAATTCTATTGTCAAGAACAATAAATTTATTATAATAATAAATAAGCATAATTATAATTAATCCGACAATTATTAAAGGAATTAACCACTCTAACATAAAACATTAGAGGTTTTTGAGTTTATAAAAGTTTGGAATATACATAAAATTTAAAAGCATTTGATTATTAATTAAGATATGAAAAGTGATAAAAGAATGATTAATGT
>CAYGVK010000016.1:0-12321 GCA_964353375.1 Candidatus Woesearchaeota archaeon | reverse complement strand
TTTATACTTTATAAAGATAAAAATAGTTTATAAATATTCTTAAAAATTAATAAAATATACCCACCAGATAATTATGAGTAAGAGAAGAGCCGAGTAATAAACAAGATAAATAATATGTTAATAAAAAATTAATTATTTTTTATGTTTTTTCATATAAAAATAATAGAAGATTACTAATATAACTGCAATAGAAATAATATTAGCATATGTAAAAAAAGGAAGTGATGTTAATGCACTATAATCTAAGGTTTTGCTTCCTCCATCACATCCATTGTCTTTTCCTAAACCCTCCCCTATCCATTTAGCTGTCCATGTATAATATATTGTTCCATCTTCTCTTTCATCCCAATTTGTTATGGTATATTCGCATGTCCCAAGTTCTTCTGTATCATTATAATTCAAGTTTGTAATACTGCATTTTCTTTTTAAACTCCATGAAGGATTACATCCTTTTGCATCAGTCCATAAACATTCACACCCAGATATTTCATTATGGCACTTATCTACTATTGTATCACCGTTAAAATCATACCAATAATAATCAGAAACATTTCCACAAAAACCAGTTCCCATATCCATCCCTTCTTCTACACTTAAAACAGCTATTGCTTCAGTACAGCCATCACATTGTATTTGAGTATCATTAAACTGCCAGCAATATCTTTTTTCTATTGGAATGGATTCACATAATCCATTAGTAATATTGCATTCAAATCCCAACTCTATCTGACAACAAGTTAATCCATTTTTTAAACACTCATTATATGAAGGAATATAAGTAATACCGCCTTGACTATCAGTTACTTCCCATTGTTCTCCATTTATACATTTATAACTTTTTGTAGTATCAATAACAACTAATGTTCCAGATTGAACAATTTGTCCTGTTGAAACAACAGTTGCTGTAAAATAATATGTTCCTCCTTGGGTTGGTGTCCATGCTTGTTCAGTTGTTCCTGCTGAAACTAAAATAGGAGCACCAAACTTAGCACCATCTTTATAAACTTGAAAACTAATATCTTCTGAAAATATTTCAGCATCAACAAATCTAACACCATTATTTGTTCCTGTATGTCCTATTCCGCTTGAATCAGCAATATCATTCATATGCATTAATAAAACATTATCTGAATCAGATGAAATTTCTGTTCCATAAGATGTTTTAGAATAAAGATTTAAAATTTCACTATCTGTTAAAGCTTTTTTCCATATTGCAATTTCATCCATTTTTCCATAAAATGAATGCCAGATTTCATCTTGATTTCTTTTATTTGAATAAACACTCCAAGCACCTATATTTAATTCTGCTCCTTTTCTAATATTTACAGAGCCTAATGAATATTGATTGATTAGTATTCCATTAATATAATATTTTATATTATTATTCTCTCTTTTTACAATAATATATTTCCATTTATTTTCTGTTATTGTTTGTGCTCTGCCTGCAATCAAACCAGTTCCTAAATAAGAAAAAACAGTTTTATTTCCATCCCCCCATGTATAACCTTCTCCAAACCAAAATCCAAAGTCTTCTGGTGGGTCATTAGCACTATCAAAAGGGCCTGATACATTATTTGTGCACATAAAAGTTTCTTGTTTTGCAATCACAGGATTTTTAACCCATAATGCAATTGTAAAATCACCTGTAATAAGATCCAAATCTCCATTAGTATTATTTATTGATACATAATTAGGATGTTCTTCACCAAAAACCCCTCTTTTTCCTAATTTTAAATCTCCTCTTGCCCATAATTTTACAGATTTTCCAATATCACCTGTTGCTATAATATCTCCAGAACTATTTCTAAATTCTGCTTGTTCTAATTTTTTAGGTGTTTTACATAAACTCCCATCCCAAACATCTCCTGCATTACAGCAATGTAAATTATTACAATTTCCAGAACAACAATTTGAATTTTGAGTGCATGTTCCTGGATTTGCAGTGCATGTTGCACATGCATCTGATTGCCAGAATTTAATATCAGATACCTTCCATTTATTATTATTGGGAGGCCAGCCCGATTCATATATTGTTACATAAGAAACTAGTCCAGGATTACTGTCATTTATTTCTCCATTTACAGGGACTGATTTATTATCCCAAACTTTTTTATTTCCAAACCAAACACTAATTTTAGAAGGGGTATTACTTGCACCAGCATGAGTTAATTGTATTTTAGAAATTCTTATAGGAGAAGGAAAAATAATTTTTATTGTACATTTATTATTTTCACAACATTCTCCTCCTTCGCAATTTGCTTGGCTTGACCAGCTCCCCCAAGCAGTATCAAGATTGCAATCTATTGCATTACATGAATATCTGCATTCAGGTGGGCTAGTATCCCCGCATGCAGGAATGGGATTATTTTTGCATGCACAAGTTCCATCATTATAAGGATAAGGATCATAATCTATATATGTATCTGCCCATGCTCTAAAACCAGTTTTGTTGATTGGTCCTTGTTCATTGCAAACTGCTCCATAAACACTTGCAATTAAAAATATAATTAATATAAAACCAAATATTAACACCAACTTTTTCATAACTTAATTAAATTAAAGATATTTATAAATATTGTTAAAATAACAAAATAATTAACATATAACAATTGAAACAATTAAGGGAACTTAAGCTACAACTAAACGAGTAATAAGCAAGGAAAATTATATATTAATAATAAAGAACAATAAGAGATAAAAAATTAAAAATAATAAATCAATTACTCAAGAATAATTAATAATATCATTAGCTTAAAACATAATCCCGAGAGAACAAGTAAAACATTATTGCGTGAAGAACTACAACTAAATCGCGTGATAATGCTTAATATTGATAATAAAAAATATAATAAAAACAAAAAGATAAAATCCCAAATATGAAAATAATTGCATAAATTAAAAAATAAAAATTTAAATTATCTTATATTAAGAATTAATATCTTTTCCTTTTCTGCCAACATTCAGTACAAAAAACTTCTCTTCCTTCTGTAGGTTTGAATGGAACTTCGCATTCTTTCTTACATTCAGAACAAACTGCTTTGTGCATCTCTTGAGGTTCTCTTGGTCCAAAATTTCTTTTGAAACCGCCCCGTCTAAAGTTGCCTCGTCTGTCGTCTCTTCTGTCATCTCCCCTATCTCGTCTAAATCCTTCCATATTATCCTCCGTTGTAATTACATAAAGAAAACTTTTTTTATTTTAAATTCTCTTATATGCTCTTTTTAAAAATATAAAATGTGGTTTATAAACTTATGCCTTAAATAAGAAATCCAGTAATAATAAAAACATTAAATAATAATCATTAACTTATAGAAAATAAGAAGAGCAAGATGGTAACAAAAGGGCAAGGGAAGTAACAGCAGAGCCGAGATAGAACAATTAAACAAGTACTAAGCAATGCAAATTATATATTAATAAAAATAGTTAATAAATAATTTAACCTTTCACAACCCCCAAAGGAACAAGTCTTGCAACTAAATTTCCTATTCCTAATTTATGAGAAACTTTAACAACTTCATCTACATCTTTGTATGCTTGTGGAGCTTCTTCTGCAATTGATTTCCAGCTTCCTGCTTTAATTTCAATATTTTTTGCTTCTAATTCTTTTTTAACTTGTTCTCCTCTTAATTCATGCAAAGCACCATGCCTTGACATTACTCTTCCTGCTCCATGTGCAGTGCTTCCAAAACTTATTTCTTCTGCTTTATTTGTTCCAACTAATAAATAAGAAGCAGTCCCCATTGTTCCAGGAATTAAAACAGGCTGTCCAACTTTTCTATAAATTTCAGGAATTTCTTTATTTCCTGCACCAAAACTTCGAGTTGCGCCTTTTCTATGAATGCAGACTTCTTTTTCCTTTCCATCTATAATATGCTTTTCAAATTTTGCAATATTATGGCAGACATCATAAACTACTTCTGCCTTGAAATTAGGAAATATTTTTTTCATTGTTTCTCTAATCCAATGAGTTATTAATTGCTTATTTGCAAATGCAAAATTTGCAGCAGCTGCCATTGCCCCGTAATATTCCTGCCCAAGTTTGCTTTTTATAGGAGCATTAATTAACTCTCTGTCAGGCAAATTCTTAAATCCATATTCATTTTCCATTTTTTTAATATAATCGCTTGCTACTTGATGTCCTAATCCTCTACTTCCACAATGTATCATTATAGTCACTTGCCCCTGTTTTTCAATTCCAAATATTTTTGCAATTCTTTTATCATATATTTTTTCAACTTTTTGAATTTCTAAAAAATGATTTCCAGCTCCTAAGCTTCCTAATTGAGGCATACCTCTTGAAATTGCTCTTTCTGATACAAATTCTGGCTTTGCTCCCTGCATTTTACCCTCTTCTTCTGTATGTAGGTAATCTTCTTTGTTTCCATATCCTTTTTTCACAGCCCATTGAGCCCCTTCAACTAAAACTTCTTTAATTTCTTCTTTTGAAAGCCTTATTCTTCCTTTTTCTCCTACTCCACTTGGAACATCTCTGAATAAATTATTGACAATTTCTTTTTTCTTTTTCTCAATGTCTTTTTCAGTTAGGTTTGTTCTAAGAAGCCTGACTGAGCAGTTTATATCATACCCGACTCCTCCCGGGCTTATAACTCCTTTATCCATGTCAAAAGCTGCGACTCCGCCTATGCACATTCCATATCCCTGGTGGGCATCAGGGAGGGCAATGCTTGCTTTTAAAATTCCAGGCAGCATTGCGACATTTTTCACTTGTTCTAAAGTTATATCTTCTTTCATATCTTTAAGAAGTTTCTCACTGGCAAAAATTATTCCTGGCACGTTCATCTTACCTTCTTTCGGAATTTCATATATATTTTCAGATATTTTCTTTATTTGCATGTTTACACATCCACAACAACCTGGCATATAAATTTTCTTCTGTCTTTCTTAATAAACATATCGTTATATGTAATTGCTTTAATATCTCTTATAATCTCATATTTATTAGTTTTTTTATTAATATAATCTCCGGCAATATCAGCAATTAGTTCAAGTTTGTTTTCACTTTTCCTAGTTATTTTAAGATTATTCACTTTAGATAAAATAAAACCTTTTGAATCAAACAAAATCAAAAATTCTTCAAGAAAATTATACAACAAGCTTTCTTTATCTTTTCCTTTTACTTTAATTCTCTTTTTAATCTTCTTAGAAATCTTATCTTTTGTTATAATATTTGTAAGAGCATAACTTGCATTTTCAAAAGTTTGTTTAAGTGTCTTTCCATAACTTTGAAATTTAATATCTGCTGTATGTGGAAGGAAGATGAATTTCATATTTAATATAGGATAAAATGGTTTTTATATTTTTAGAAATAGCATATTTGGCAATAATAATTATTATAAATCCCTTTTTAATTAAATTATCATGAAATCCCCCTTCCCATTTAGGCCAAGTAGATTAAAAAGTCTAGATGCTATAAAAAGAAGACTGAAGAAAAATAGAATACCGATATCAAAAAAAAGTTCGGGAGCATATAAGATATGCACAGAACATAGATATTTTGCCCCAGATTATGATTTAGAAACTTTTATTGAAATAACCAAACACGATTTATGGGTTGCGAGAATCCCAGAAAGCGATTTACAAAAGAGATTAGAAGAAGCTCTCGGTAGTCCAGCATATAGTACTGGCTCTCCTCCAAAAAACACCTCTCAAGACTACCTTCAACAACACACGTATGATTTTATAGATAGAGATGAAAAAAGGCACAGAGTAAAAATAGAACTTGTTGTTTGTTAAAAGATCACTCAAACCAAACAAAAAATCTTAATTTTTTTGATACTTAATCATTTTTTATAAATCTTATCATGATGGTCAAAATCATCAAATTTTATTTCATTATCTGTTTTATCAAATTGAAAAACTAAAACAAAAGCCCCTATCTGGACTCTTTTTGAGTCTTTCATATTATATCTTAAATTTTTATAATGCTCAACATCAGAGGAGTTTATTATTTCATTAATTTTCTTTAATAATCTTTCATAAAGAAGTTTATCCTTCTTTGAAAGCTTTAACATTATTTCTTGAAGCTTTTCGCTTATATTATATTTATACATTTTGCCTCTTTATAAAATCAGCTGGTTATTTTTCTTAGTTCTTCTATAGAATTAAACTTAGTATATTTACCCTTTCTTATTCTCTTTAATTTTTCTAAATACTCTGGTCTTAGTTCAGGCTCGATTATATTTGCACCGCACTCAATAACTATCTTTGCTATTGCCTCACTTTTGGTTTTTAGATTATATCTGGCTTTCACTATATTCAGAATGTGATTAGCTTCTTCAGGAATTTCAATCATCGCTTGTACCATTTTCTTAATATATATTTCTTATATATACAATATATATACCGAGTATATAAACCTTTCTCTTTCTCAAACCTCGTACTAAAATCACTCAAACCAGACAAAAAATCTTAATTTTTTTGGATTATAATCAGTTAAATTTGCTGTTATCATAATTTCTTCAACATATAAATTTTCTTTCCAGGCACTTGCTCCGCAAGCATCATTTAAATTGCATATCTTTGTTTCAAATTTCCATGTATTTGGAATTAATTTTTCAATAGTTTTATTTATATTTTCATTATTATTATTTAATACCTCTGTTCTTAAACTTGTATTCTTGCTTATCAAATCTAAAATAGCCCTCTGAGTTTCATAAACATCTTTATCTGCATTGACAGCTTTGTTTTGATTACCTATTATAAGCAAAAAAGCTCCTATTATTATTACAATTGCTAAAAAAGCTTCTGCAATTTTTATCCATGCTTTATTTTCCATTTTTTGTTTGTTTTTTATATCCTTAATATTTATTATCTTTTATTAGTAATATATAATATTCCTTGTTTTCTACTCGTTTAGTTGTAGCTTAAGTTTACCTACCTGTTATTTTATTATGTTACCAATACTTTATTTATTTTTAAGCCCGCCTCTGCATATCGTGATTATGTTTTATGTTAATGATATTTTAATTTTTATTACTCTTTTATCAGTAACTCTATACATTGTCACGCGGTTTAGTTGTACTTCTTCACGCGAAATATATAGCCCTTTGTGTATCGTAGTTATTTTATATATTAATGATTTTTTATTTTTAGTTTTCTATTTATATTATAATTACCAAGCCCTTATATTTAATATCAGCTCCTGAATTTCAGCTTTTTCATTAATTAATCTTATTGGAATATTTTTAGCTTCAACATCTTTAACTAAAACTTGCTTGTCAACACTTAGCTCTGGAATTTCATTTCCATTTAAATCTTTGACTTTAAAACTAAAATCATATAATATGCCTAGGCTTATTCTTGTTTTTTCATAATCTGCTTCATAATGTTGTTTTAATGTTACAATTAAATTTTTAAAAATTAAATTTTCTGTGCTATAAACCCCTAATTCATAATGATCTATTGTTGAAGGACAATTAAGCTCGTCAAACAAATTTGAAAAATAAATTGTATATTTTTTAGAATCTTCTTGTACAAATCTTTTTTTTAAACTTGAATATGGGCTTAAGATTGTATCTATATTAAAACATTCAGCTGTTTGAGGAATATTTGGAAAAACCATCGAGATTTTTCCAACTTCTTGGCTTATATTAGCTATTAATTTATTTTCAACATTATTCATAACCTCTGGCTTATGTGCAAAACTTGCAAAAGGATTGAAAAAAACAAAAATAAATATAAGAAATCCTAAAAATATTACAAATGATAATATCATTTCAATATGGCCTTGCGCTTTTTTTGTTTTCATCTTCTTTATCTTTATAATGTTATTAACTCTACACATAATTACTCGTTTAGTTGTAGATTTACTCTTCTCCTTTTATTTTATTAATTATTAATATTTATTTTATACCAGTATTTTGTAAGTATAATCAAACGCTTTAGTTGTAATTTTTTGCTATTTTCTCTTTTGTTTATTATCCATATTTTTCTCTTTGGTTCTTGCTTTATACTACTTCAATTCTTGCTTTTCTCTATATTATCCATTTAATATTATAATTAAGCTTTTTTAACCTAAAAAAGTTTGTGCTCCTGTTGATATAAGCACAGCAAATATCATTAATATAAATGAATGCTTTATTCCTGCTTTTACATTTCCCTCAGCTATTTTTCCAATAACCAATCCCATACAACCTCCTTGTATTATTAATAGATAAAGAAATGGCCTTGTCAATTGTTCAGGTGTTGCAACTTCTCCTGTCATAGTCAAGCCAAAACTAAAACCAGGAATTCCTCCTCCCCCAAATATAGAGCCTGCTTCTCCACCCATTTCACTTGCAATAGGAAGAACATTAAATTGCATTACAAGCATTATTGCAATAAAAACCATAAATATAATATATCCCTGGACAACTAAAGTATACATTGCAGATGCTCTTTCTTTTTTTAATTGCTGAGTTTGACTTACAGATCTTACAACAGATTCTAAAATGTCTTCTATCTGTCCTCCTGCTTTTTCTGATTCACTTATAATTGCAATAGACCTTGTTATAGTTGTGCTGTTAACATCTCTTGCAAAAGTTTCAAAAGCTGTTTTAATTGATATTCCTATTGAAATTTGATTTGCTAATTTGTCTATATATGGATTTAATCTTGCATAATCTTTTGTTCTTATGTTTAAAATACTGTTGCTTATAGGGGTTCCTGCTTTAACACTTTCAACAAGATTTTTTGAAAATTCTAAAAACATTTCATCTTTTTCTTTTTTAGATTTATTTTCAATTATAATTGAAATTACAAAAGGCAAACCACCTATAATAAATGCAATTCCCAAGATAAAATAAAATACATTATTCTTTCTTAAGAAAATAACAGACAAGATTATAATTACAAAAGCAGTTATAAGTGCAATTATCTGGGGTTTTTTCAGTTTTAATTTTTCAAATATGTTTTTTTTCATTTTAAAATGCAGGCTGTTTTAATTTTAAAAACACTAAAAATCCTATATTTAATACAACAACACCTAAAAGCATTAAAAATGTCAATGCATTCAGGCTTAAATTAGCAACACTTGCTCCTGTTGTGGCAAGTATTACAAATAAAATCATCATTATCATAGGAGCTGCAATAGCGACACTGATATAAATATCTAAAAAAGTTTCAGAGGTTTTAGTATATCTTTCTCTTTCTAATTTGTAATCAAATAAAAGAGTTTCTGCACGTTTTTCTAAAAACTGTTTTAAATCTCCTCCTGTAGATATTGCTGTTGCAAGCCCGTCAAATAATGCAGCTAATTTAGCTGAAGGTGTTAGTTTTGAAATTTTTTTAAGAGAAGTAACCAAATCATAACCATGAAAATTAACCAAATTCAAAAGCTTTATTATTTCTGGCCTTGTATATTTATATTCCGTGCTCTTTGATACTATATTAAATATGCTTAATGGTTCAACACCTGAAGTTGCAATAGCAGATATATGTATTGTTATAAAAGGCAGTTCCTGATCAATTTTTCCCCCAATACTTTTTCTCTGGCTCATTGGATAAAAATACATTAAAAATCCTGTTAATAAAGGAAGAGCAAATATCAGCCAGAAAATTTTTGCTATTCTTAATAAAACTGAACCCTCAAAAGAAGAAACAAATGGAAAATTCAATCCAACTTTAAAAAATATCAAGAATATCACAAGAAAAAAACTTATTATTAATGTAATACTCATTGACAATAAAATCATAGAAGCATATGTCCTGACAATATAAGGAGAATTGGTTTTTCTTAAGTCTCTGTTTAAGGGATTTAAATAGCCTTTCATAAATAATTTATCTGAAATATTTCTAAAATATTTATTTGCAAGTTTTGCATATTTGTTTGCTCTCCCAAACTCAAAAGTAGAGGGTCTTTCAACAGCATATTTTTTCTTGAGCTTATTTATAGAAAGATTGCTTACACTTAGATTTTTCAAAAATATTTTTCTGTCTTTTTCATTTATAGTTATGGCAATCTTATTTGAATCCGCTGTTGGCTTGTATTTCATGACAACAAGGTTCTTTTTTCTATGCACTATCTCTGGCCTTTCTTCTTTCTCTAATCTCTTGAAAAAACCAATATTTTTAATTAATTCAGGTATTGAATTATTTAATATTTTTACCTGATTTCCCAAGGCATATATAGAATCACTAAGCAATTTTTTCTCTTCTGTATTAATGACAACTGTCCTGTTCTTTTCAAGATTCTCAATCATATTTAACTGATTTGTAAATACATACATCTCTCTTATTATTTCTTTTTCATGTGTTATATTCTGCCTTAATGCATCAAAACTCATTTTAAGACATCCTCAATTTTTTGTTTAAAATCTAAAATAGATTTCCTTGCTCTTTCAAATCTCTCGCTGTCATTATCTGCATAAGCTTTCTCCATTTTGATAGTCATGTTTTCAATGCTATCCACTATCTGAGCAACAAGCTGTATTTTTTCTAATTCCATTTTCCCTCTTTTATATATATTAAGAAAAAGAATTTATGTTTATTAAGTTTATGCAGAGGGCTCTTCACCAAAATTGTTAAATCCTTCAGGCGTTAATATCCCAAAAGCACTTAAAACAGCCTTGGGGTTTTTATAATATTCATTGATTATTTTTTGAACCTGAGCGAAATCAAATATTCTTTTTCTTTGCAGTTCATCTAAAAGTTTTGCCCTTAAATCAAACTCGTTGTTTAATTCTTCTCTTGTCAGGCCAAATCTCCTTGATATTTTTTCAAATACTCTTGAATCTTTTTTAAAATAAAACTGGTCTTCATAAGCATTCCATACAAAAGGAGTATTTGTCATTGCAACTCCCTTGTCATCAACATCAATTACTTCAACAATTTCTCTTAATTTTCTTGTTTCTTGTTTATTAATCAAAGCATGAGTCATTATTACAACTGCATCTAATGTATTAAGCAAAGTAGGAGACAAGCTAATAGGAGGAGTTTCTAATCTTTTTACCAAAGTATTGACAGAATCAGCATGCATTGTGCTTATAGAAGAATGTCCAGAAGCCATTCCCTGAAATAATACAAATGCTTCTTTTCCCCTGACCTCTCCTACTATAACATAATCTGGATTTTGCCTAAATGAATTTTTTAATAAATTAAACAAATCTACTTCTCCAATATCTCCTGTTCCTAATGCTGTTCTTGCAACACTTGGAAGCCAGTTTTCTCTTGGCAAGTTTAATTCTCTTGTATCTTCAATTGAAACTACTCTTGCTTCTGGAGGAATAAAAAAAGCAATAGCATTTAGCAAAGTTGTTTTTCCAGAAGCTGTTCCTCCTGTAATTAATATATTTGACCTATATTCAATCAATATCCATATATAGGCAAGCATTTCTGGACTTAGTGTTCTGAAAGAAAGCAATTGAGTAGGTGTCCATGGTGTTTTTGTGAATTTTCTTATTGTAAATGTAGGGCCTCTTGTTGTTATATCTTTTGTATATGTTGCATTAACTCTGCTTCCATCAGGTAATGTCCCATCTAACAAAGGATTTGCATATGAAACATATTTCCCGCATCTCTGAGCTAATTTTTCCACAAAACTTGCTAATCTGTCAATATCATTATAAATAATATTTGTCCTTATATTTCTGTAATTTCTATGAACAATATAAATTGGAGTATCAACTCCATTGCATTCAATATCTTCAATAAAATAATCTCTTGCCAATGGCTCTATTTCATTTAATCCTATAAAATCTCTGAATAAATAATAAAATATATTTTTATATGATTTTTCACTTAAATTAATATTTAATTCTTCAATTAATAATCTTGCTGTCTTGTCTAAATATTCAATTTTTGATTCAGTTGTTTTTTCAATCAAGACATTTACATTAATCATTTCGCTTAAACTTAATTCAATTTTATCAAGAATTTCTTTGTCATTTTCATCTAAAAAAGGCTCTTCAACTTCATAAGCAAGCTCGCTTATTTTTTTGTCCCAATAAATATGAACGCTTGTATAAGGAGAAATTAGAGTATATCTGACATTTATTTTTGTCTTGTCTTCTATTTTTGGAAGAGGAGGAATTATTGGATTTAGATTAATTTCTATTTTTTCCATTTTTTTATTTATTATATTTTTTTATCATTAACTTATTAAGTATTGTTACTCTGCTCTGCTTATCTTTCTTTTTATTAGTAATATTAAGCATTATCAAGCTATATCAGGCATTCTCTTCTCGCTTTATTATTTATGAGTTAATAATATTTAATTATTGATTATTATCTAATTTTTATTTATTTTTTGATTTTTTATCTCTTGTTATTTTATTTATTACTGATTTTCATTTACATTATTGAAAAATCAATTATAGTTTTTAATC
>CAYGVK010000015.1:0-12837 GCA_964353375.1 Candidatus Woesearchaeota archaeon | reverse complement strand
AATTTTAAATACCCTTTCTTAATAAAAAGATTATAACCTTGTAGGGAAAGAGAGTTCTGATAATTTAAAAGATGATAAAAGGCAAAATAAAGACAAAAATGAATAAAAAAATTTTATATCTGATAAGCGTAGTTGCTTTGTTCTTAGTTATGTTTTTAATAATGAATGTTTCTGCAAAAAATAATGTTGATTTTAATTTTAGCGAATGTCAAAAATCATGTTCTATCATGAAAAAGACAAATTTGTCTGAATGTCAAGATACTTTTAAGGCAAATATAGACAATTGTAGAGAAAATTATTCAGAATGCAGAAAAGAATCTAAAGAAATAGAAAATAGAAAAAATAGAATAAGTAAATTTAAAGATTGTAGAAATGAATTTAGAGAATGCATGAAGATTATGCAAGACGAAAAAATAACATGTAAAAAAAATACTCTAGATGAACATAAAAAATGCAAAGAAGAATGCAAAGGCGAAAATAAAACCGAAGGTGAAAATAAAACATGTGAGCATTACTATTATAGTACCTGCCCTTCTTATTGTGAAAAAAGATGTGTACCAAGTTGTCCTGCATGCCTCAATTGTGATGGGCCAGGCAGTTGTTTTACAAATCTGAATTTAGATGAGAAAAATGAATCTTTGTTTGAAGATTATAATTCTACTGTTGGATGTAATTGGATACCAAATATCACTGGAAAAATCCCATACTGTATAGTTTTAGAGGATAACGGGCTCTATTTTGATGGCGAACAATGTCAACATTTTAAAAATTGTGATATTATTTCTAATTATCCTGAAGGCAAGCGTCTTTTATGGGAAGATGAGTGTAATATATGCAAAAAAACATTTTGTACAGGTGATTCTGATTGTATTCGTGCTTCATGTTGCCATCCTACATCAACTATTAATAAGGATTATGCTCCTAATTGTAAAAATACTTTTTGTACAGCTGATTGTAGTGGACCATTAGATTGTGGATGTGGAAAACCAGCTTGTATAAATAATCAATGTGACATTAAAAAATTAAGTGGTGCAGGATATTGTTCATAATCCCAGTAACCCCTTAAACCAACTTTTCTTTGGAGTTTGTTCTAAGGTTTCATCATCAACAACCTGGATATACTTGATTTGGGGTTTTTCTTTCATTATGGGAGCACGTTTTGCTAATTTTCTATGAGCTGCTTCAATTGCATTATCAACTGAAATCCTTGAATATCCTTGAGTTATTAAAGAAAACCTTAAAGCATCTAATGTATAACCTTTTCTTAAATTATTAATTAAATAATCTGCAAGCTGATCTATATAGTCTTTTGGTTCATACATAATAAAATCAATGTTTAATTATTTAAAAATTTAGTTGAGATACATTATATTATCAAAAAGGAATATTTTTATAGTTATATTGCAATTTATTAATAAAAGAAGTGAAGATGATATTTGAATTATTTCAGAGTTTAATGACCAGAATTCCTGGAAACTTTATTATTTTATTTGAAATAGCAATGGTTGTTATTTTTGCTGCTATTCTAGCGTTTATCTTAAAATTAGTAAAACAACCTTTAATTCCTGCTTATGTTATTGCAGGTATTTTAATTGGGCCATTGGTTCTGGGAATTATTCAAAATCAAGAACTTATAAAGTCTTTATCAGGAATAGGTGTTGTTTTTTTAATATTTGTGGCAGGTTTAGAAATTAATTTTAAAAAAATAAAAGAAGTTGGAAAAATTTCAACAATAGGAGGAATATTACAAATAGCAATCATGTTTGTTATTGCATTTTTTATTTCAATTTGCCTAGGATTTTTAGGAAAAAGCCCTATTTACATTGGTTTAATAGTTGCATTTAGCAGTACAATGGTTGTTATTAAATTATTAGCAGATAAAAGAGAATTAAATAGTCTGCATGGAAGATTAATTATAGGTATTTTATTAATACAGGACATTGCAGCAATAATTGCTTTGGCTGTTTTAACAACAGATTTTTCTACTACAAGCATTGTTATGGCTCTTGCAAAAGCAGTTGTTTTTGCGGTTATTGCTTTTATTTTATCTAAAATATCTAATCCTATTTTTAAAAATGCAGCAAAAAGCACTGAACTGCTTTTAGTAGTTTCAATAGCATTTTTATTTTTATTTACTTTGGGTGCTTATTTTGCAAATTTATCTTTAATTATTGGTGCTTTTTTTGCAGGAGTTGCACTTGCTAATTCAGATTATAAAATAGAAATAGTAGGAAAAGTAACTCCTTTAAGAGATTTTTTTGCAGTAATATTTTTTGTTGCACTAGGAATGCAGCTAGTTGCTTTTTCAAGCAATTATTTTATTTTATTTTTGATATTACTAGGGTTAGTAATAATATTAAAACCATTAGTAATTATGTTTTTAATAAAAAGTTTAGGTTATAAAAAACAAACTTCGTTTTTAACAGGAAATGCTTTAGCTCAAACAAGCGAATTTTCACTGATAATAATCGGGTTAGGAGTTACATTAGGGCATTTAACAGATATGGGATTAGTAAGTACATTAATATTAGTAACAATAATAAGCATGGCACTTACCCCTTATATGATAAGATATGATAAAAAATTCTTTCATTGGTTTTCATTTCCTTTAAATATATTTAATAAAATTCCTTCAAGAAAAGAAGAACTTGAATATTTTTCTAAAGGTGGGGGAAAAATAATTCTTTTTGGCTGTCACAGAATGGGAACTCTATTTTTAAAAGAATTTGAAGATAAAAAACAAGATATAATTGTTGTTGACTATAATCCTGAAATTATTAAAGCACTGATAAATAAAAAGATTCCATGCATATATGGCGATTTTATTAATTCAGAAGTTTTAGAAAAACTTAATTTAAAAAATGCTGAAATAATTATAAGCACTATTCCAGATGCAGAAAACAATTTATTATTAATAAAAAAAGTAAGAGAAATAAATTCAAAAGCACCTATCTTAGTAAATGCAGAAAGAATAAGCGAAGCATTAAAATTATATAAAGCGGGAGCAAGTTATGTTATCTTGCCCCAAATAATCGGAGGACAAAAAGGTTTTGAAGAAATTAAAAAAATTAAAAAAAGCCCTGCAAAAATAGAAAAACTCAGAGAAGAACAAATCAAATATTTAAATTTAATTCACAGATTTTTATATTAATTATTACAGCAAAAGTTATAATAAAGCTCACTGAACCATTTGTTTAAAATTTTTATTTAAAAACTTTTTAGCATTTTTTAGTTTTTCTTGTGATTCAGAATAAATAGTCATAATTAAATGTCTTTTTTTGACAAATTCTCCATGTTTTTTATGCAAATAAATTCCTGCTGATTTATCTTCAGGACAGCCAGCCATTCTTGCCAAACCATTGATTAATTCATTATCAATATGCTTGATTTTCATTGACTTTTTTGCAAGAACTTCATAAATAAATTTGCCTGGTTTTAATTTTTTATAATCAATCTTTCCTTGCTGTTCTTTTATTATTTCCTGAAACTTTATCCATGCTTGCCCTGAATCTAAAATTTGTTGAGCTAATTCTTCTCCTTTTCCATTTTTTGCTTTTCCAGAAAGTTCAAGCAATTCACCTGTAAGCCTTACTGATTTTTTTTCCAAATCTTCAGGAAAATTATTACATTTGTCTTTTTTTAATACTTTAATTATATCTAATAATTCCATAACAGGGCCTATTCCTCTTCCAACAGGATTTGCTCCATCATTTAAAATAACCCTTATTTTTAAATTAAACATTTTTCCTAATTTTATAAATTTTCTTTTTAATTTTTCTGCATCCGTTCTGCTTACTTTTGCAGATTTTCCATAAGGAATATCAATTACAATATATTTGCTGTCAACAGAAATTTTTTTAGATAATATGCTTGCTAATAACTGAGATACAGAATCGATTCTTAATAATCGCCCTACTTTTATTATTTTATCGTCTGTAGGAGCCAAACCTAATGCTCCTCCCCAGACAATGCATGCATTTGTCTTGTTAATTATTTTTTTTATTTCCTGAACAGAAAAATCAACTCTTGCTATTGTTTCTATTACATCAGCTGTTCCTGCAGCACTTGTTATTGCTCTTGAAGAAGTTTTAGGCATTACTAAACCAGCTGAAGCACATATAGAAACAATTATTGGAGTTGTTCTATTTCCAGCTACCCCTCCAATAGAATGCTTGTCAACTACTTTTCCTCTTAATTTTAAAACCTTTCCGTTTTTTACAATTGCTTGTATAAAATATTTAGTTTCTTTTGAAGACATCCCTGAAGAGTAAACTGCAGAGATAAAAAATGCAATTTCTGCTTCTGTCAAAGCATTGTTTGCTATGTCCCTTATAATTGCATTAATTTCTGTTTTTGACAATTCTTTTTTATTTAATTTTTCTCTTATGAAATTTATGCTTGAAGGAGGCTCTGCAAGGATTACATTTACTAAATCCCCTTTTTTTAAATTCATATTATTTATTATTTCCTCAGAGAGTGCAATTTCATTTGGACTTATAATATTGGTTGCAGTATCAATAACTGAAATTATTCTTTTTTTATTTTTTTCAATTACAACTCTGTCATTAAGATGCAGACTCATTTCTTTTGCCTTGGTTTCATGAATCATACATACCGGCCTTCCAGCTAAAAATTTCATGGCTTTAATTTTAAGTTTCATCTCTTTTTCAAAATTTATTTATGAGTGCCAGAATGTGATGGGTGATGCTGTTGTGCGTTGGGTTCTGTAATAAATATACTGTCTGTTTTTTTCTGCTTATATAATTCAATTACTAACAAAACATAAGATAATATTAATGGGCCTAATATTAATCCCAAGATTCCAAATGCATACATTCCACCAAGCATTCCTATAAGAACTATTGCTGTATTGATTTTTACTCTTTTAGATACAAAAAATGGACGTACAAAATCATCTATCCATGAAACAACTATTAAACTATAGATTAATAATATAATTGCTTTTGTTGGCTCATCTGTTACAAATAATATAATTGTTATAGGAATCCATACTAACCATGCGCCTAAAACAGGGATTATAGCTAAAACCATAGCTACAACTGTTAAGATTAAAGAATTTGGAATTCCTAAAATAATCAAGATTAACCCTAAACTTAATCCCTGAACAAGCCCGACTACAATATTTCCTAATAAAATTGAGTTTGTTACATTCTTGAATTTTTCATAAAATTTATTCTGTATTTCTTTAGATAACGGGAAAATTGATTTAAAATATTCAATTGCTTTACCTCCATCCCTCAATGAAAAAAAGAAAATAAATATAACAAGGAATAAATTAAGTAGTATTTCAGGGACTTTTAAAATAATTCCTGAAAAACCAGATAAGAAAGATGAAATAGCTTTTGATAATAGACTGTTTATAGAGTTGGTTACGCTTGCTGATATTTCAGACGATAAATGGCTTGTAGAAAAAACAGAAAGTATTTTTTCAACAAAGTTTACTTTTTGCAAAGATAAATATAAATTTATTGCTTCATTGACTAAAGGGACTAGTATTAAATATAAAACAATTAATGTTAAGATTATTATTCCTATACAAATTATAAGAGCAGACAAACTTTCACTTTTTATTCCTTTTTTAAGTTTTTTATGAACTGGATAAAATATATATGCTAAAAGTGCTCCAGAAATTATAGAAATGATTATTGGCCTGACAATCAAAATAGCTGTTACAAATAAAAGTATTATTAGTACTATTGTTGTTATTGTCTTAAGATTATCTTCTGTTAGCATAATAATATATAATAGAAATTGTTTATAAATGTTTACAACATTTATAAGATAAACTTGTTATATTAGGACTTCTCTAACTTCTTATTCTATAACTTCTTAAATTTTAAATAATATAAAAATAATTGTGGAATGTTTATTATGGAGTTTAATAAAGTAAAGTTATACCCAAAAGTTATTTAACAAGTTTTATAAATTGAAAAAAATAAGATAGGTTATGGACAGTTTTATAAAAAAGATTTTTGATGGAAAAAAAGACGAGCTAGTTCATATACAGTTTCAAAGGTTCAGCAAAGGAGAGTTTAAGGATAAAGCCCTGATAAAAGCAAGCAATTCAAAGGAAAAGTTTAGTATAGCAACTACTTTTGAATATGCTAATGAATTAGTCAAGAATTTAGCTGAAAAATTAAATAATAAAACATTAGTAACAGGTGTTTTGGTTTCTACAAAAGACTTAACAGGAGAAATTGATTTTAAAAATAAAAAACAGTTTATGGGTGTAAAACAATATGTAATTGAAAAAGAAATGGGTAAAGAAGAAATAATAGATATTTGTGATAAATTTCCAAATTCATTTATTGCATTTTCTTTTAAAACAAATGATTCAGAATTAAAAATCAAGCCCAAAGCTCCAAAATCAGGAAAACCAGGCACAAAAGAAAATGAAATTTCTATTGATTTTTGCAAACTTAAAACAACAGATAAAGATTTAGTAAAATCATTAATTTTTGATAAAGAAGCTGAAAATTTTAAGAAAATAGAAATAAATCATGATTTTATAATAAATGAAATAATAATGCCAAAAAATGAAAAAGATTTTGCAAAGATTAGAGAATTGGCAATTAGAAAAGGCAAGATTATAAGAAAATTAAATATAGATGGCAAGATTATTAAAAAAGAAGTTGAGTTTGAGGCGTGATTAAGCTGCTCTTTTTAATCCATATTCTCTACAAAATTCCTCATGTCTTCTTACAGCAATTCCTTTTAATTGCGCTCTCTCTCTTCTATCCCCTTCTAATATTTCAGTAAGATATTTTCTTTTAACTTCATCAGGGATATTAACAGGAAAAACAATAACAGACCCGCATGGATTTCCTAAAACTATCCTCACATCTATAGTATTATAATGCCCTTTATGTGCAAAATCCATCCTCATCCTCTTAGAAGCAGCTGCAACAGAATCAGGAGGCATATCTTGAACAGGAGTTTTTGCATACCATTCAGCAACTCTTTTCATTAAATCTCGAGATTGCTTATCATCTTCTGGATTATAATGTCCAGGAACTGCAGAAAAATGAGGAAGTGCATATGATTGAACTGTCATGTTTATATTAGTTAAGTTGTCTATATAAAATTTATGGTATTAATTTCAAATCACAACCTTTATAAATCCACTATTTCTTTGAAGATTATTGTTGGATAATTGCTAACATTACTAACTAGAGTTAAGTTTTTGATAGCAGTTAAGTGTTAATAAGCTTAACAGGCTCAGAAGCAGTAATGCAATACTTTTTCTGAGTTGGATGATAAGTAAATTAAATTAGATATTTAAATTAAGATAAATCAAAATATTTAAGAACACATGCCTAAATTACATAAACCAAGAAGTGGAAGCCTACAGTTCTGGCCTAGAAAAAAAGCAAAAAAACTTTTGCCTAGAATTAAATGGAATTCTATTTCAAAAGGTAATAATTTGAAGGGATTTATTGGATATAAAGTTGGAATGAAAACAGCATATGTTAAAGATAATACTCCTAATTCAATGACAAAAAACCAGAGAATTAATATTCCTGTTACAATAATTGAATGTCCTGCATTAAAAATTCTTTCAATAAGATTTTACAAAGATGGCAAGACTATCCATGAAGTTCTAAATGAAAATTTAGACAAAGAATTGAAAAAGAGATTAAAACTTCCTAAACAGACAAACATTAAAAAAACATTGGAAGAAATTGAAAAAAAACAGAATTTTGATGATATAAAGATTATTACTTATACACAAGTTAAAAAAACTTCTGTTAAAAAAACACCTGATATTTCTGAAATAGGATTAGCAGGAAGTTTAAGTGAAAAATTAGATTTTGTTAAAAATAATTTAAATAAAGAAATTTCAATCAGAAATGTTTTTTCAAAAGGATTGGTTGATGTAAGAGGGGTTACAAAAGGAAAGGGTTTTCAAGGACCGACTAAAAGATTTGGTTTGACATTAAGAGCACATAAATCTGAAAAGGGTGTAAGGGGACCAGGGAGTATTGGCCCATGGCATCCTGCAAGAATTGATTTTAGAATTCCCAGAGCAGGACAAATGGGATTTTTCACAAGAGCAAATTATAATCTAAATGTTTTAGATATAAACAATATAAATGAAAAAGACATTAATCCAAAACAGGGTTTTAAGAGATATGGCAAAATAAAAACAGATTATATTATTGTTAGAGGAAGTATTTTAGGACCTACTAAAAGACAATTATTAATCACAACTAGTTTAAGGCCTTCCAAAATACAAAATAAAAAAGACTATGAAATAATTGATATAAGATAAAAAATGGCAGATGAATTATATAAAATAGATAGAGGAATACTCGAACGAGGAATAGAAGAATTATTAAAGTATAGAGTAAATGAAATTTTAAATAGTGGAGGGCCTATTACATTATCTTCTGCTTTAGAGAATTATCACTCAACACAACAATTAGCAATACGATTTGGAGTTGATATTTCTAACTATGATACTAAAGTAAATGAATTTTTGAAAGAAATAAAATAACAATCAAAATGAAAGCACAAGTTTTAGATATTAATGGAAAGAAGATTAAGGAAATAACAACAAACTTATTTGAAGAACTAATTAGAAAAGATATTATTTTGAAAGTTATTGAGGCTGAAAAAACAAAACAACCCTATGCTCCTTTATTAATAGCAGGAATGCAACATTCTGCATCTGGAAAAATAAGGCATAAAAGACATGCCTGGAAAGTAAGTTATGGAAGAGGAATGTCAAGAGTTCCAAGAAAAACTATGTGGAGAAGAGGAACTCAATTCTCATGGGTTGGAGCAGCAGCTCCAAATACAAGGGGGGGAAGAAGAGCTCATCCACCAAAAACAATAAGAAGAATAAGAAAAATAAACAAAAAAGAACTGCAAAAAGCATTGACATCTGCTTTAAGCTATGCTTCTTCTGTTAAAGATTTAAAAGAAAAATATTCTTCATTAAAAGACAAGGAAATTAAAATTAAACTTCCGATTATTGTTGAAAATAAAATCCTGGGACTGAAAACAAAACAATTTTTTGAGAGTTTGAAGAAAATTCTTGACGATTTAATTCAAATAGCTATACAAAAGAAAACAGTAAGGGCTGGAAAAGGAAAATTAAGAGGAAGAAAATACAAGAAAAATGCTGGGCTTTTATTTGTAATTGGAAATAATGAAGAAAAAAAGATTAAAGGAATTGATGTTATAAAATCAAATGAATTAAAAGTTGGTGATTTAGCTTTTGGAGGAGCAAGATTAACTATGTTTACTGAAAATGCAGTTAAAGATTTGGGAGAAAAATTAAAATGAAACCTGTAACAACTGAAAAAGCAATAAGAATAATTGAACTTGAAAATAAATTAATTTTTGAAACAGATAGGAAAGCAAGAAAAAAAGAAATTAAGAAAGAGATTGAAGAAATGTTTAATGTCAAAGTTGATTCAGTTAATACTTCAATTAAAAGAAATAAAAAAATCGCTTATGTTAAATTAAATGCAAAAACACCTGCAATTGATGTTGCAACTAAACTTGGAATAATTTAAAATGGAACAATTAACTGAAATAGAAGAACAAGAATGGAAGATGCTTTTAAAATATTGGTGTAAACAAGCTGAGAGTTCACCTATAGCTGTAGAAGTAAATGAAATAGGTTATGAAGGATTATTAATAAGAAAAAATCCAAGGTTAATGAAACACGGAGGTCCTGAAAACAGATATATAAAATTTTAAATATGGGAAAACGAATAGCATCACAAGCAAGAGGTAGAGGAGGACCTGCTTACAGAGTAAGAAGAAAAGCATATAGATATAGGATAAAATATCCTGAATTAAATACAGAAGGAAATGCAAAAATTATAAAGTTGATTAATTCAGGCGCACATACTGCTCCTCTTGCAAAAATCATAATTAATAATAAAATATTTTATAATGCTGCTGCTGATGGGATTTATGAAGGCCAGGGAATAGAAATTGGAAAAAGTAATACAGGGATTGGAAATATATTAAAACTAAAAGATATACCAATAGGCGCTAAAATATTTAATATTGAAGTAAAACCGGGAGATGGAGGAAAATATGTCAGGACATCAGGAGGATTTGCAACAATATCAAACCAAGGAGAAAAAGTAACGGTTTTATTGAAAAAAAGAAGAATTGAATTAAATAAAGCCTGCAGGGCTACTATAGGGGTTGTCGCAGGAGAAGGAAGATTAGAAAAACCAATATTAAAGGCAGGAAAAAAACATTATATGATGAAAGCTAAAGGAAGATTATGGCACAGAACATCTGCTGTCAAAGTAAATGCAGTTGACCACCCATTTGGTAGTGGAAGAGGAAAAAGAATTAAAAGCAAAATAGCTAAAAGAAATGCCCCTCCAGGAGCAAAAGTAGGACATATTAGACCAAGAAGAACTGGTAGAAGAAAATAAAACAATGAAATCAAAAAAACGATAAAATGGAAAAAAAACAATTCACATATCGGGGAAAGACATTGGATGAATTAAAACAAATGGATATTCGTGAATTTTCAAAATTATTAAAATCAAATGAAAGAAGGACATTATTAAGGCAAACAAGCGAAATTCAGAAATTTATATCAATATGCAATAAAAAAATTGCAAAAAAGAAAAATCTAAGGACTCACTCAAGATATTTAGTAATAGTTCCTGCAATGGTTGGGTTAAGAATTCATGTTCATAATGGAAAAGAATTTACTCCTGTTAATATTGTTGGAGAAATGTTAGGACATAGGTTTGGAGAATTTGCAGCAACAAGGTCAAAAGTAAAACATGGTGCAGCAGGTATTGGTGCTACCCGTTCAAGTGCATCTATGTCTGTAAAGTAAAATGGAAACTGAAAAAAATATTCAAAAAACTGAAATAAAGCATACTGAATCTAAAGAAGATATAGTAGAAACTAAAAAAATTAAAGCAGAGCCGAGTAATAATGTTCTGAGAGTTAATGATAACATCAAAATAAAAGATAAGGATGCCAAAGAAAAAACAGAAGCAATTGTAAATGGAAAAGATTTAGGAATCTCAACAAAACATGCAGTTGCTATATGCAATTTTATTAAGGGGAAAAATATTGACAAAGCAATCCTGATATTAGAAGATGTTGCAAAATTAAAAAAACCAGTTCCAATGAAAGGTGAAATCCCTCATAGAAAAGGGAATATAATGAGCGGAAGATATCCTGTTAAAGCTTCAAAGGTTTTTATTCAATTATTAAAAAGTTTAAAATCAAATGCAATTGCAAAGGGACTTGAAATAGAAAATTATATTATCTCGTGTAAAGCAAATAAAGCATCAAGACCTTATAGAAGATTTACAAGATTTGGTTCAAGACAATTTAAACGAACACATGTTGAATTAAAATTAATAATTAAAACAAAAGTAAAAAAATAAAATGGAAGAAAGAAAATTTATTCAGCTTAAGAAAGATGAATTTGGTATTAAAGAATATATTAAAAGAAATTTAGGTAAGGGAAAAATCAGCAAATTAACAATAGAATATACTCCTGTTGGAGAAAAAATAATAATAGAAACAGACAAACCAGGCGTAGTTATTGGAAAAAGAGGAGAAAAAATAGAAGAACTAACGAGAACATTAAAAACAAAATTCAAACTGGAAAATCCAAATATAGAAATAAAAGAAATAGAAAATTCTTTATTTGATGCTCAATTAGTTGCAGACCAGATTGCATTGGATTTGGAAAAAATGGGGAACTTAAAATTTAAAGTAATAGCTTATAAAAAATTACAGCAGATAATAAATGCAGGTGCTTTGGGATGTGAAATAAGATTAAGCGGAAAACTTCCAGGCGATAGAGCAAGACCATGGAGATTTGCTCACGGATATTTAAAAAAAACAGGAGATTCTGCTAAAGAAGTAGACAGAGCACAATCAACTGCCTTAACAAAAACAGGAGTTATAGGAATAAAAGTAGCCATAATGGCACCAACTGCTAAAATATATGATAAAATGGATATTGATGAAGAAATGATAAAAAAAACTAAAGAAAATATTGAAAGAATGAATGAAGAAAATAAACCTAAATTAAAAAAGGTTATGTCTAAGACTAAAAAAATAAAAATTGATAATCAAAAAACTGAAAACAAAATAAAAAAAATAAACAAAAAAGAATTAAGTAAGAAAACTGAAGAAGTAGAAGTTGCTCAGAGTGAAGAGATTAATGAAAATACTAAAACACAATCAAACAAAAAAACTCAAATTAAAAAAGGGCAGAAGAGTAAGAGCAAAGAAATTAAAGATAATGATTTAGAAGATATTGATAAAAATAAACAAGGAGCAGATGAATAAATATGGCAATATTAAAAAATAAAGAAATCTCAAACATGTCTGAAAAAGAAAGAAATGAAAAAATTAAAGAATTAAAATTAGAGCTTGTAAAAACCAAGACATCTGCAAATAAAGGAGGAAAATTAAGGATAAAGGAAATTAAAAAAACAATTGCCAGATTACTCACATTCAACAGATTAAATAAAGATTTTAAAAAAATCTTTAAGCAAAATAAAGAATCTGTTGAAAAATAAAACTATGGATATATGTCCGAAATGCGGATTGCCTTTGCAAGCATGTGTTTGTGAAGAAATAGCAAAAAACGAACAAAGAATAAAAATCCAAACTGAAAAAAGAAAGTTTGGAAAAATAACAACAGTTGTATCGGGTTTTCAAGGAATAGACTTGAAAATAGTTGCAAAAGGGCTTAAACAAGAGCTGGCCTGTGGCGGAACAATAAGAAACAACAACATAGAATTACAAGGAGACCACAGAGCAAAAGCAAAACATGCTCTTATAAAGCTTGGATTTGCA
>CAYGVK010000014.1:0-13581 GCA_964353375.1 Candidatus Woesearchaeota archaeon | reverse complement strand
TCTCAAGATTCTGTTCTTAAATTATCAGACATTATTACTACTTTTTGTTTTCTGATAAATTCCATTGCGCTTTGTTTGTGTTTATTATGGAGTTCTATGAGTTCTTTGATTTTCTTAATTTGCTCATTTGTTATCCCGTAATTTTTAGCGCATTTTTCAAAGAAAGTAGAAAGATTATCTTTATTGTCTTTGTACAGCTGTATTCTTTTATATATATACTCATATTCTAAAATAGCTTCAATAAAGTAAATAATTGCTTTGTGAATTTCCTCAAAAATCTTTAAAAGCAGTTTTTGTTCATTAAATAATGGGAAGGTTACGTAAGTCATGTGGTCTGCTAATTGAATACTTTTGATAGCCTGATTAAGCTTTTCTATGTATTTTTCCATATAAAAAACACATATTTTTAATAGATAAAATTATGTGTGATTAGAATATAATAATGTTTATAAATAAAGTGTATAATAATCCAATATGATAACACCTTTAGAATATGAGAGACAAAGGGTACAAGTACAAAAAGATTACAATTACAGAAGCTTTGAGCAAAAAAAAATATGGCAAGGTTTTGATGAAGAGGTTAAAGGTTTAACAAATGTGGTAGGAGAAGAATTTCAAAGAGTTTTAGATGAAATTGGTCCGATTTGTTCAACGTGGGGTAAGAGAAGGGCTGTATCTATTCCTTCTGCTAGAGTTATAAGTTATGAAGTTATTTACGATCCTCAACGAGGTAATACTACAATACAATTAAAACAAATTAAAACTGCAGAGGGTAAAATTATTGGTGAGGGCGTAGAAGAGAAATGTCCGCATGTTTATTTAGGTCCAATTATAGGTTTTATGGAAGAAGAAGATCCGAGAATAACAGCTTTTAAAAAACAATATGGGGTTGTTCAGATTAGAGATCCTCCAAATAATTGTGAACATAAATAATTAATCACTCTTTAATATAATAATGTTTATAAGTCTGTTGTTTTATAATAAAATATGTTTAGGTATTTTGGAAGATTAGCAAGAAAGTTGGGAGAAGAAATTAAAGATGAATGGCTTAGAGGTTGGAATTCTATTTGGATGCAAGTTGCAAGGGCTGAAGGAAGACCTTATGTAAGTTCTACGCATTGTACTCCTGATATTAGAAGAATACTTGATAAAGGAAAACCTTATTTAACTTCTGAACAAGTTCAACCAAGGTCTGTTGGAGAAAGATGTTTAGAAGGTTTTGCAGAATGTCATAAAGTAGGAAAATTGCCTGCTTAATTAATCACTCTTTAAGATCGCTTCTGTTAAATCCCAGTCACATGATTCTAATAAAGATTGTGCTTGTTTCTTTGATTTTCCTGTTTTTTCACATAAAAGTCTAATATCTTCATTTCTTTTTTCATTTAAATCTTCTTGATTTTTCTGTTCATTAGATTCTGCCTCTTGTTCTTCAATATCACCTGAAATTTGAAAATTATCCTGCCCTTGCATGTTTATTTTAACAACATTAGGATTATTTATTATAATATTTCCATCTGGTTTTTCAATTATAACTCTAGAAGCATCTATTTCTTCTTGGGACATTCCCATTTGCTTCATTAAAGCATTTATTTTTTTAGGATTAAGTCCAGGAAACATTTTTATTATTTATATTATTTATTAACATATAATCTACTTTGCTTATTACTCGGCTCTGCTTATCTTTTTTTTGAGTAGTTTATTATAAGTTATTGATTTATATTTTATTAATTTAGATTATTAAACTGATATTTATGCAACTGGCAAGAATATTTTTAAAGCAGTTACAAGAACTATTACAATAATTATCAGCAAGACTACTATTGAAGGTTTTATTTTTAACTTGCTGTCATATTCTTCATGATATCTCATTAATCCACCTGAACCAGATGGCAATGAAAAGCCTGATTCTGCCATAATTTAAATTTGGATTAGAAGTTTATAAAGTTTGTTATTATATTCTTTAATTGTATATTTTTTAATACCATAATTAATTTAAACGATAATATGTTAAAGACAAAATGCCAGAACAACCAAGAAGCCAAAAAGTACTTCCCCTTCCTGAATTACTTAAAAAATTAGAAGATGAAAAATTTAATGGGCAAAAATCGGAGTGGAGAAAGGCTAGATGGGGGGATGTTGATGTTTTATGTACTCAAGATGAAAAAAATTGGTATTATAGATATAATGGAGCAATTTTTGTTCAAGTAAAAGGAGAGAGGGTAGCCCATTGTTATGGATGTGGAGAACAAATACCACATAAACTACAGAGGCTGTCTATTCACTATGCTGAGTTTGGAGATGCTTGTGCTGGTGGAGGAGAAGTAATAACCAAGTGTATTCCTTATTGCCCAAAATGCCAATCAGAGCCAGCTGATAGCGGAATAAAAACTGAAACTATTGAAGAATCATTTAGGAGAGAATGTTTGTAGACTTCTATTACGCTTTTTTAGAAGAATAAAAAGCCTTATAAAATAAATAATGTTAAGTAGTTTATATATGGAAGGTTAATAATTATGGATACATATGATTCTAAGAAAACAGAGGCTAAAATCTTAGATTTTTGGAAAAAATCTAAGATTTACAAGTTTAGTGGAAATACTAAAAATGCTTATTCAATAGACACCCCTCCCCCATATATATCAGGAAGAATGCATATTGGGCATGCTTTTTCATATTCTCAGCAGGATTTTATAGCAAGATTTAGAAGAATGTTTCATGGAAATTTATTTTATCCGTTTGGAACAGATGACAATGGACTTCCAACTGAAAGATTTATTGAAAAGATTAATAATGTTAAAAGCAAAAACATGTCAAGATCAGAATTTATTGGATTATGTTTAAAAACATTGAATAAAGTTACTCCTGAGTGCATTAATGATTTTAAGGTTTTAGGTATATCTTGTGATTATGATATTTATTATTCAACTATTGATAAAAAAACACAAAAAGTTTCACAAAATTCTTTTATTGAGCTTTATAAGAAAAAACAAATTTATAAAAAAGAATTTCCAAGTTTATGGTGTGTGAATTGCCAGACAAGCATTGCACAGGCTGAATTAGAAGATAAAGAAAGAGAAGCTTTATTTTCATTTTTAAAATTTAAAATAAAAGGTTCAGAATTAAGAGATTCTGAAGACAGAGATGGAAAGGATTTACTAATTGCAACAACGCGTCCTGAGTTACTTCCTGCATGTGTTTGTGTTTTTGTAAATCCAAAAGATAATAGATATAAACATTTAATTAATAAAAAAGCAAAAGTTCCTTTGTTTAATTATGAAGTTCCAATTATTTCAGATGAATCTGCTGATATTGAAAAAGGAACAGGTGTTTTAATGGTATGCAGTTATGGGGATAAATATGATGTTCAAGCTGTTAATAAATATAAACTTAAACCAAGGATAATTTTTAACAAAGATGGAAGTTTAAAAGAAAATTCTGGAAAATATAAAGGATTGAGTATTAAACAAGCAAGAGAAGAGATTTTAGAAGATCTAAAGATAAATAATTTGATTGAAAAACAAGAAAAAATCAAGAATGTTGTTAATGTTCATGATAAATGCGGAAATGAAATAGAATTTATTCCAACAGAACAATGGTTTATTAAAATTTTAGATAAAAAGAGAAAATTAATTGAACAAGGAAAAAAAATTAAGTGGTATCCAGAATTTTTCAGAAAAAGATATGAAAACTGGATTAAAGGATTAGAATGGGACTGGAATATTTCAAGAGACAGGCATTTTGGAGTTCCTATTCCTGTTTGGAATTGTAAATGCGGAGAAATTATTTTACCTAATGAAAATGAATTGCCCGTTGATCCTTTAGAAATAAAAAAGAAATGCAAATGCGGAAATATTGCAATTCCTGAGACAAAAGTTTTAGATACATGGGCAACTTCTTCACTTACACCGCAGATAGCTGGGAATCTTGTTAAAAATAAAATAGAAATACCTTTTTGCTTGCGCCCACAAGCACATGATATAATAAGAACATGGGCATTTTATACAATTGTAAAATCTTTATTGCACGAAAATAAAATTCCATGGAAAGAAATTATGATATCTGGTTATGTTACATTAGGAGGAGAAAAAATGTCAAAAAGCAAAGGAAATGTTGTAGATCCTATAAAAATTATGAATGAACATAGTGCAGATGCTTTGAGATATTGGGCATCATCAAGTAAATTAGGAGAAGATTTAGATTATCAAGAAAAAGAATTAGTGGCAGGAAAGAAATTTGTAAACAAATTATTTAATGCTTCTAAATTTGCATTTATGCATTTAAAAAATAAACCTAAAAAATGCAAATTAGAAATTATAGATTCATGGATATTAAACAAATTAAATGTTTTAATTGAAAATTCAACCAAATATTTTTTAAATTATGAATATTCAAAAACAAGAGCAGATGCTGAAAAGTTCTTTTGGAATATATTTTGCGATAATTATTTGGAAATAATTAAAAACAGATTATACAATGGAGATAAAAATGAAAAACAATCTGCGCAATATTCTTTGTATTATTGTTTGTTAGATTTATTAAAAATATGGGCTCCTATTACTCCTTATATAACAGAAGAGATTTATCAAGAATATTTTAAGAAACATGAGAAAGAAAAGAGCATACATTTAATGAAGTGGCCTAAATTTGATAATGAGTTAGTTAATAAAAAAACAGAACAGATAGGAGATTTATTTATAGAAATTTTAGGAAAAATAAGACAGGAAAAATCAAAATCTAAAAAGTCAATGAAAGCAGAAATTGTTTTAAGTTTAGATGAAAAAGATTATAATAGTTTAAAACCATGTTTAAATGATTTAAAAGCAGTTGCAAATGCTTCTGAAATTAAGAAAGGAAAATTTGGAGTTGAGTTTATATAGATAAATATTAATAATTAATACAATAACTAAATTATGAAGAAGGGAAGCTAAAAAATATCAGTAAGTTATAAAATAAATAAGCTACAAAAGGAAGAGTAAAGCTAAAAAAGTACAACTAAATCGCGTAATAATGTATAGGATTAATAATAAAGAATAAAATAAAAATAATAAAAAAGATGGAACAAGGAGAAAAATATGAACTTGAGCAGTTTGTAAATGAAATAAAATCAATGAAAGCAAGGCATACAGAACTTATTTCTGTTTATGTTCCCGCTGACTATAATATTAATGTTGTTTCAAAGCAATTAGAATCTGAAAAATCAACAGCAAGTAATATTAAAAGTGCAACAACAAGAAAAAATGTTCAAGAAGCTTTAGAATCTTTAATTAGAAAAATAAAAGGAATGAAAAAAACACCTAAAAATGGTATTGTTATGTTTGCAGGAAATGTTGCTCCTGAAGGACAAAGTGATTTAAGAGTGTGGACATTTGAACCTCCCGAAAAACTTAATGCAAGATTATATAGATGTGATCAGACTTTTGTTTTAGAACCTTTAGAAGAAATGTTAGAAGTTAAAGAAGTTTATGGTTTAGTTGCTATTGAAAGAAAAGAAGCTACTTTAGGAGTATTGATTGGAAAGCAGATTAAAATATTACACAAAATGACTTCAGGTGTTCCTGGAAAAGTAAGAGCTGGTGGTCAGAGCTCTCAAAGATTTCATAGATTAACAGAAGGAGCTGCAAAAGAATTTTACAGGAGAATTGCAGAATCAATGAAAGAACAGTTTTTTAATATGCCTAAATTAAAAGGTATCATAGTTGGGGGGCCTGGGCCAACAAAAGAAGATTTTCTAAAAGAAGGACAGTTAATTACTGCTTTAAAAAATAAGATTATAGGGGTAAAAGATATTGGATATGCTGATGAACATGGAATTGAACTTTTAGTTGGTGTAAGCCAAGATATTTTAGCTAAGCAAGAAATAATTTATGAAAAGCAATTATTAGAAAAGTTTTTTGATATGTTAGGAAAACAAAGGGATAAAATTGCATATGGTTTAAAAGATGTAGAAAAAGCATTAAAATATGGGGCTGTTGAAGTTTTATTTTTATCTAAAAAATTAAAAAAGGATGAGATTCAAGATTTAGAAAAACAAGCAGAACAAACATCTTCTAAAGTAGAATTAATTTCAACAGAAACAGGAGAAGGACAGCAATTTTGGAATCTTTCTGGCATAGGTGCTATTTTAAGGTTTAAGATTGAATGAGATTAAAATGATTGTGCCTTGCTTTTTTATAATATTAATAATAATGAGCGAGCGCGATGCGCAGGAGCACGAGCGCGTCTAATAAGCGAGCCCGAAGGGCGAGCGACGTATGTATTTTAAACAACAATCTTTAAAACAAATCATTAAATTTGTTTGAAAATTTTCCTGTATCATTGCAGTGATATATTTTATGCAAAATTTGATTAAAATAAGAAATAAGTTTCATCTTACTTTTTATTAATCTTTTATTATCTTTTGATATTTTCATTTGCGGAGGCTTGAACTCTTTTGGATAAAAACCAAAACATTGCTTAAAAATATCTATTCCTTGTTGTAAATATTCTTCATCTCTGTTTTCTAAAAATTCCTGATATGTATGATAAATGCCATGCATAGCTAATTTTTTATCATAATTAAGAATTTGTTCACACCATTCTTTATTTTCAGCTATACTTTTATTATTGAGCTTTGGGATTATATAATAAATATCTGCTTTTTTCATTAAATTTTCATTACATTGAATTTCAGGAGAAACATCATCTAATTGTTTTTCTGAAAGTAATCTTATTAAAAATACAATAACCATTAAAACAAGCAAGATGATAATAAATACAACCCATTTTTTCATACTATTTTTAAGTATAAAAACCTTTAAAATATCTCCTATTTTTAGATATTTATGGTTGTATCTGAAACACAAAAAGAGATTGATGAAGCAAATGAGCTTGAAAACTTAAAAAGATTAGAAGCGATGCTTTTTGTATCTGGAAAATTTCTGAATTTGCAGGAGCTTGTTAGTCTTACTAATATTAATCCTTTGCTTTTAAAAGAATTAATTGAAAAACTTACTGAAAGATATAATAAAGAGAATTCTGCAATTGAAATTGTTAATAAAGGAGATTTATGGAAAATGGATGTCAGGCAGGAATATGTTAATATAATAAATCAATTAGCAACAGGAAATACAGAGTTTACAAAAGCAGAACAAGAAACTTTAGCTGTAATTGCATATAAACAGCCTGTTAAACAATCAGTAATAATTAAAATAAGAGGAAATAAAGCTTATGAGCATATTAAAAAATTTATTGATATTGGATTAATACAAGCAAAGAAAACAGGGCATACAAAAGAATTAAAATTAAGTGATGATTTTTTTGATTATTTTCATCTCAGAAATAAAGAGATTTCTGATGATCATCGAAATTCTGAAAATAATGAAGAATTTCGAGACTTGCATGAAAAAGACAAGAGTATAGAAATACTTAAAAATTCTGAATAATGAAAATTTAATATAAGTAAAATGGAAACTTTAACTATTATATATTTTGTATATATTTTTCTCTCATTATATTTTCTTAGTTTGTTTATTTTAACTTTTGTTAAAAATAAGAAGGATTTTTATAATGATCCAAAAACTAAGAAAAAATACAAGATAAGTATTCTAATCCCTGTTTTAAATGAAGAAGATTGTATTGAAGAATCTGTTTTAAATAGATTAAAATTAAAATATCCTATTGAAAAGATTTTTGTTATAGATAATGGTTCAACAGATAAAACTATTGAAATAGTTAAAAAATTAGAAAAAGGACATAAAAGGGTTAAATTGTTGAGATGCCCTGTCAAGGGAAAATCAAATGCTTTGAATTATGGTTTAAAATTTGTTAAAACAGAGTTATTTGCTGTTAGTGATGCTGATTCTTATCCTAATGAAGATGCTGTTAGTTATCTAATGGGTTATTTTGATGATGAAAAAGTGGGGGTAGTTACATCAACTGTTTTTGTTAAAAATCTTAAAAATTTGTTGACAAAGATGCAGGATTTTGAGTATAAAGTAATTGCATTCACAAGAAAGATTACAAGCTACTTTGATGCAATTTATGTTACTAATGGACCCTTAAGTATTTATAGAACCAAACTTGTCAAAGCAATAGGAAGTTTTGATAAAAATAATTTAACAGAAGATATTGAACTTACTTGGAATATAGCAAAACATGGTTATAGAAGAGAGATGTCATTAAATTCTAGGATATATACAAATGTCCCTTCTAGATTTAAGATTTGGTTAAAGCAAAGAGTTAGGTGGTTTATTGGAGGTTTTCAATGTGTTTTAAAGTATAGAGGAGAATTTTTAAGAAAAGGTATTTTAGGATTTTTTATTATTCCTTTTTTTGTTTTTTCAGCTATATTAGCTTTTTTTGGATTGGCTTTATTTTTTTATCTTTTTACAAGAAGGCTTTTGTTTAGTTATTTAATTACAAGATATAGTATAGTTGGACAAACTCTACTTTTAAAAACACAAGATATTGGGCTTGGTTCAACTATTTTGAATTTTTATGGAGCAACGATGCTCGTCCTTTTTTTAGTATATACTTTGTTTTCAATTGTAATGCTAAGAGAGAAAATATTTGCAAAGCAAGGATTTTTTTATTTGCCTTTATATTTGTTAATATATGTATTATTACATCCTATAGTTTTAATAATAGGAATGTATAAATATTTTAAAGGGGGTTATGGTTGGGGGACAAAATAATGGTAAAAATAAATTATAATGATTTTTGGCAAGCATTTATAATATCTTTATTTATTTTTGGATTAGGAATATTAATCGGAGTTTTATTTGAAAATTGGAGAGAAAGTGAAATAAATTCATTGTATGAACAATCAGATGCTTGGCTTGTAGATATAAAAGCCCAAACAGCTATCTATGAATCAGGAAATTTTAATTGTGAATTAGCTATGCAAGAAAATTTTAAATTCGCAGACAAAATTTACGAAGAGGGTTTGAAACTTGATCAATATGAAGAATCAAGAAAATTGACTCTTGCATTAAAAACACAGCATATGAAATATGATGCTCTTAGAGTATTATTATTCCTAAATTCTTTAGAAATCAAAGAAAAATGCAATTTAACTTATCATAATGTTGTTTATTTTTATAAATATGATAACCCTAGATTGGATCTAAACGCCAAACAAAGGCTGTTTTCAGAATTATTAGGGCAGTTAAAAGATAAGCAAGGGGATAAAATCTTGCTTATTCCAATGGCAGCAGATGTTGATATAAGTTCAGTTAATATTTTATTAGATAAATATGAAATTGATTTAGATAGTCTACCTGTTATTTTAATAGATGAAAAAATTAAAGTAAATGATTTTAAGAATTTGGAAGAATTAGAATCTTATTTCAAATAACAATATATATTTTTAACTACAAATAAGAATAAAAACCTCAATTTTTTGATAAATTAATGGAAAAGTGTGTGAGGTGTGGGAAGACAGGTAATGAGATAAGGTTATTTGATGCTATATATGATGATAGGATGGAGCTTATATGTGAAAGATGTTCTATTATTGAAAATGTTCCTATTATTAAAAAACCAAATTTAAATCAATTAAAAGATTCTGAAAGAAAGCTTAGTGTTTATAATAGGTTGAAGAAAATGTCTGATATTTCAAGACAAGAAAAACAAGATAGTTTTTTTATTGAAGATAGATTAAAAGAATTAGATGAACTACCTGAATTAGAGCTTCCTGAAAGAAAAAAACTTAATTTAATTAATCATTATCATTGGCATATTCAGAAAAACAGAAGATTAAAAAAGCTTTCACAAGAGCAGTTAGCAGAATTTTTAGGAGAGCCTGTTATTGTTATAAAAATGGTTGAGCAAGCAAAGCTTCCTGGAAATGCACAATCTATAATAAGAAAATTAGAACAGTTTTTCCAAATAAGATTAAGACAGGAGACAGAACAAGAAAGGTTTGCAAGAGAAAGAATGGAAAAACAAAAACCAATTCTTTTAAAACAAGGAGCAAGAATAGAATTTATTCCTGAAGAAGAAATTGAAATAATTTCAGAACCAGAAATTGAGAAAAAACCAGCGGCTGAAAGATTTAATTTTGATATTGAAAAAGATCGGGGAAAGAGAAGAGAAATTGAAATAATTGAGGCTCCTGAAGATGAAGAATATGATAAATTTAAAGATATTAAAGAATTAAATATAAGAGCGATAGATCCTACAAAAGTTAAAATAAGTGATTTAAAAAGATTAAATAGAAGCAGAGTAGAAGCAAGCAGATTAGAAAAACAAGAAGAAAAAAGAAGAATTGAAGACAGAAGAGAATTAATAGAAGCAAGAAAAGAAGAGCTTAGATTAATGAAGGAAGAAGAAGCAAATGAAATTGACAAGCATTTACAGGGTATAGAATCTTTAGAAGATACAAGTAAAGATATAGACAATGACTTTTTTGATGAAGAAGTTAATTTGGAATAATTTTTTATACCTATTATTAATTATAGACATTGTCAAGCGATAATATATAATCCCTCTTTATTTTATTTATTACTAATGTTAATAAATTGTATAAAGATTTTTTAACTAAAGAAACCTTTAAAAACCGATCTTTAATTGTTAATCTATGGAAATTAAAGTTCTTAAACCTCAGAAATATAAATTTCTGATGGCTATTAAAATTAGAAAATGGAAATAAAAATTTTAAAAGATAAGAAAGAAGAATTAGAAATCCAAATAAATAATCAAACTATTGCTGAACTTGTTAGAGTATACTTAAACCAAGATGACTGTGTTAAGTTAGGTGTATGGAAAAAAGAGCATTATAGCAGTCCATTGATTTTAAAAATTAAAACAAAAGGCAAGACAGCTAAAAAAGCATTGCATGATGCTATTTCAAAAGCTCAAAAAGATTTGGATAAATATTCAAATGAATTTAAGAAAGCTAAATAAAATGAAAAAAATAAATTATCTTCTTATTTTCATGATAATTGTTGTAGGAATATTATTATATTTTTTAGTTAAACCGCGGACTTTATCTGATGAAAAGATATTATCAGTTATTAAACCAGAGATAGAGAATTATTGTGAAAGTTTAGAGAACCAATTAAAAGATAATAATTATGCTACTAATTGTCCAAGTTGTGTAGATTATGCTGGATATGAAATAGTTAACGGGACAATTTTTGGACAAGGGACAAGAAATCATTTAATAGATATTAAAAAATCTGATACTTATTTAGTTAATGTTAAAATACAAATTATTTATGGATATACTACTCATGGTGGCGAATTAGGTGGATATCTTATTATTGATAAAAAAGGAAATATTCTTGAAGAAAACATTCCTAAGCTAGGTTGTTTATAATTTCATCACAACAATACTTATAATCTTTTATTCTTTAGGTTTTTTATGGATTTAGATATTGAAAAAAAAGAAGAACAAGTTGATAGATATGATAAATTAATGACGGGGAGCAGGGATTTAAATAAATGGTTAAATGGAGGTTATGAAAAAGATATTGTAACTTTGATTTATGGGCCTCCTGGAAGCGGAAAAACTAATTTTGTATTATTAGCAAGCTGTCATCAGGCAAAGAAAAATGGAAAAGTTATTTTTGTGGATACAGAGGGAGGTTTTTCAATTGAAAGAGTTAATCAAATAACAGGCGGTTTGCCGGAGTTTGTCTTAAAAAATATTGTAATATTAAAACCAACAAGTTTTCAAGAACAAAAAAAAGCTTTTTTAACTTTATTAAAAGAACTAAAAACAGGAAATATTAGTTTAATTGTTGTTGATAGTATAACTATGCTTTATAGATTAGAATTAGCAGAAGCAAGAAAAAAAGGAATGGAAGAAGTCAATAATATTAATTTAGATTTATTAAATCAAATGAGAGCTTTGTCTGAAATAGCAAGAAAAAGACAAATACCTATTTTAATAACAAGCCAGGTTTATCATGATTTCTTATCAGAAGAAGATATTGAATTAGGAAAGCCAAGGGGAGTATGTGTTGTTGGAGGTGATTTATTAAAATATTGGAGCAAATGTGTTATTGAACTGCAGAATAATAATAAGAGAAAAGCAATTTTAAGAAAACACAGGAGTTTAGCTGAAAAAGAAATTTATATTGAAATATGCAATGAAGGTATTAGAAAAAGAGGCTGGATATGATTATTTATTATATCTATCTTTATTTTTTGTATTTCCATTGATATCTAAAGGCTGTTTGCTTTCGCATTCTTTGTTAAAACAAAAAATCCAGGGACGTTTTGCTTTTTTAATTGACATTAACATTGGAAATTTGCAAGATTCGCATATTTTATCTGTTTTTTTAATTAAAGATTTAGGCAATGAATAAGTTTGTCTGCAATTAGGATAATCTGTGCAAGCTACAAAATATGATTTAAATCTTGGAGTGTATTTTATAGTAAGCTCTCCTTTTTTACAAGCAGGACATTGAAAGTTTAGCTTGTTATTTTCAGTTTGTTCTTGCCATAAAGCCTGATTTGCTTTTACTAATTCTTTACCAATTTCATTTTCTTTTTTCTTAAAATCTTCTGAGATTTTGATTAAAACCTTTTCAGCTTTGTTTATAACCTGTTTTTCTTTTTTCTCCAAATCTTTTTTTGATTCTCTTATATGTTCCATATCTTTTTCAATTTCACGAGTTAATTTTTCATCTATAATAATAGGAGAATATTTTTCTAAACTGTCTATTAAACGAATTCCAAGTTCAGTAGCTTTTATTGATTTGTCTTTTATATAATTTCTATTGTAAAGAGTTTCAATTATATTTGCACGCGTTGCTTTTGTTCCAAGATTTCTTTTTTCTAATTCATAAATTATAGAAGCAGGAGAATATCTTTTTGGGGGCTGTGTCATTTTTTCCTCTATTTTAACATTATCTATATTTACATTTTCATTAAAATCTTTAACAGATTTTTCATCTATTTTTGCAGGATAAACATTCATCCATCCTTTTTCTAATACTTCAACTCCTTTTGCATTAAATTTTAAATTATTTACAGAAACATCTATTTTTTTATTTGCAAGTTCTGCATTGTCACAATAACAGCTTATAAATCTCTTTATTATTAAATTGTAGATTTTTTCATCATTTTCATTAAGTTTTTGATAATTTCCTGTTGGAATTATTGCAGGATGAGCAGGATCTGATTTATTTCCTTCAACAGGCTTGTTTCTTGTTGCATTTTTTGTTAGTTCATTAAAATGTTTGGCTAGTTTTTTCAAAATTTCTTTTGGTTTCATTGCATCTGGGATTTTTTGACTGCTTGTTCTTGGATAGCTTATTAATCCATTTAAGTATAAATTTTGAGCAATTTGAAGAGTTTGACTTGGTATTATTGAATAAAATTTATAGGTTTCTGTCTGCAAGCTTGTTAAATCAAAAGGAGCAGGAGGAATAATTGTTTGTTTTGTTTTTATTGTTTTTGCAATAGCTGTTTTATTTTTTAAATCTTTAAATTTTTCTAAATCTAGTTTTTTTGTTATATCTTTTATATATTTAACTTCTAATTTATTAGTTCCATCATTTATTAAAAGAAAGACTTGCCAATAAGGGCTTGGTTTAAAGTTTTGAATTTGTTTTTCTTTCTACCCGAGCCAATATCGACACTACTTTGACC
>CAYGVK010000013.1:0-13726 GCA_964353375.1 Candidatus Woesearchaeota archaeon | reverse complement strand
CATATTCTTTTCACTCACAACCTTTCCGCTTAATTTATCATAATTAACAATAACAAAAATTATACCAATCAAGAAAACTACAATTATTAAAGAAATAATTAATTTCTTTTTCTCACTTCTTTTCATAAATAATTTAATATACTATATTATTTAAATATTGGGTTAATAACAACAATATTATATTAAGATAACCCTACCCTTCTTGCTTTTAACTCTTCTACTTTTTTTCTCGTTCTATAAATTAATGATAAAAATATAAACAAAAAATGCAGGTAGAGTAAGTACACTTTATTTGTAATAAAGTGCAGGCCAGGAGTTAGCTTCACAAATCATAAAAAGCTGACCTTAAATCTTCTCAATTCTGCTACCCTCTAAGCACCTTAACTTACAGTTAGGGCTGCTCCGATCAAGGTCTGACCCAGTTTCTATAAGCAAGATCAAAGAGGACAAAATCTCAACGTTAACTTAAGGACTTTTTATAATCTAAGTTACGCCCTCCATCAGCTTGCTTAAAGCTCACTAGCAAACAGCGCAGAGCTAACGCGCCAGCTTGCCTGCATAATTATCAAAGAAAAAGGGTTTTTAAGGATTGCGATTTTTAAATTTTTGATTAAACCTTAAGCTCGCTTCGCGCTCCTGCACATCGCGCTCGCTCGCTTTTTTATATATCCCGCCGGCAGTTATTTAATTATCTTCATTAATTCTAAAACATTATTACTCGGCTCTTTTGTTATTTGTTGACTTCTTCGCTCGATAATATTTTACTTTTTCTCTTAATTATATTTTGATTATTGATTTCTTTTCTCGTAACAATTACTAATTTTTGTTTCAAAAAAATAAAAAATGCGGGGGACAGGGTTCGAACCTGCGCAGGCACTAAGCCACAGGATCTTAAGTCCTGTCCGTTTGACCACTCCGGCACCCCCGCATAAATTCTTCAAGAATTCTTTGTTTTTAAAGATAACTAACCTATCAAGCTCGCTTCGCTCTCTGCGCAGAGTTCGCTTGCTTTTTTAAGATACCTGCTTCGCAGTTATTAAATATTAATATAATAAAAGAAATAAAAAATTAATTAACCATCTCTTGGAGGAATATATTCAAGAGCTTTTTTTAATAAATCAGAAGCTTTGCTTGGAAATCCATCAAGAAGAGTTCTCCAATTGCTATTTCTCCTTAACCTTCTAATTCCTTGTTTTAAAGCTACACGAGGATTTGTTCTAACATCTGGATTAATATAATAATGTATTCCTATTATTTCCCCCTTACTAGCTGCAATAGTTAAATTTAATATTCTTAACTCTTCAGATCCATCAGAAGAATGTTCATAATCAGCTTCTACATCAGGAACCAGTTTGTTTCCTCGAACGACTCTATAAGTTTCGCTTGTTACTTTATACCTCTCGACTTTTAATCTTTTAGGACTTGGTGGCATATGTCTAATCATAATTTCTTTAATTTTAGCAAATTTATAAGGATTTAGATTTAAGAATATATAGTTAAAAATAGATAATTTTAATAATCTAATAAATTATAAAATCTTATGACAAAGAAATGTGCAATATGCAATTCAAAAATTGAAGAAGAATATGGAAAACTAAAAGGAACAATAATTAAAGTTCTTGAAAATAAAAAAAATAAATTTATTTATGTTTGTTCTGATTGTCAAAAACAAGAGAATTATATTGAAAAAGCAAAAATCAAGTCAGCTTAATTAACAATATAATATGATTTTTTATGCTCTTATACCGTCGAAAATCTTATCTTCTAATTCTTTTATTTTATTTATAATATTAAAATTAATCTTTAGTAAAACAGAATGAAAAATAATTATTTACCACTTAAAAGTCGTTAGATAGATTTAATTATACTAATTAATATATAAAAATGGCTGATAAGTCAGTTGTCCTGGAAAGGATGCTATTATGGAAAGCCTATGTCAAGTGTTCGACTATTAATATAGTGAACGGGCTATAACTCGCTATACGAAATCTGCACTTGTTAAGCTTATCTATATGACGAAAAAGATAACCATTAAAACAAATCGATAGGTTAAGATTGATTTCGATATTTGTTTATGGCACTTTTTCACTGAGCCCGATTTTTATCAGCCACTTTTTAAAAAAGAGGAAAAATGAAAAAGAAATCTAAAAAAACAAAGAAAGTAAAAATTAAAAAAACAAAAGATAAACATAAGAAGCATTCTAGAAAACCAAGCAAAAAAAGCAAGATTTCTAAAATAAAAAAGATAAGAAATTCTGTTAAACACAGAAAAAGAAAAAAAGCCAAAAAGAAAAGATAATTAATTCTTTGTTTCTAAAACAGAAACAATATTTGCTATTAATGAAGCCAATAACCCAAAAGCACTTATAAACAAACCTAAAATATCTAATACATTTAATCTTAATAAAACAATTGTAAAATATATAAAAATCAAAAAATTAATTATTTGGGAAAAAATAGAAAGAGCACTTCCAAGTTTCATTTTACAAAGCTCTTATTATCCCATATATTAAAAGTAAGACAGCAATAAAACCAATTATCCATGCAATTATTTGTAATATTTTCAAATTCCTCTTTTTCATATAGCTTTAAATGATTTAATACTTATAAACTTTTATAAATTATTTAGTTCATCACAACAATCTATATAAATAATATTTTAATCTTATAGAAATGCCAAAGAAATTAGAAACAATTACTTTTAATCATAATTTAATTAAGCAAGGATTTCGTCCTCTTGCAACAGCTCCTGATGCTATGCTTCCTGAAGTACTTACTCCAATAATGATTGAATACGCAAGAGGGATGTATGACAGAATAAGAATTGTTCCAGGTGATTTAGCTTTAGAAGGAAGCGGATTTAGATTTATAGAGCCTTCACATATAATATACGCCCGCAATAATAGGGGTTATATTGAGACAAAAGGCCATGTTATAAGAGTTGTTCAACCTTTCTTAGAAGATGAAAATACTGGAGAAACAAAACATGTGCCTTTAACTGGTTTATAATTATACTTTTAACTAACTTTTATAAATCACGTCTTCTTATTTAAAACATGAAAAAAGAAGTTATTGAATTAATCTCAAAAGAAACTAAGTTAAGAGAAAATGAAATTGAAAATTTATTGGAAATTCCTCCTAATTTAGAATTTGGAGATTATGCTTTTCCATGTTTTATATTAGCCAAAAAGCACAAAGAAAATCCAATAAAAATAGCTGAAAGGCTTGCAAAAAACATCAAGTTAACTAAAAACATTGAAAAAATTGAGAATAAAGGAGGTTATGTAAACTTCTTTATTGATAAAAAAGAATTAGCAAAACAAATTATAAAAATAAATTCAAGTTTTGGAAAATCAAATTTAGGAAAAAACAGGAAAATTGTAATTGATTTTTCATCTCCTAATATTGGAAAGCCAATGCATATAGGGCATATACGTTCAACTATAATAGGAGATTCTTTGTTAAGAATATTTAATTTTCTTAATTATAATGTAATTGGAATTAATTATTTGGGAGATATTGGCCTGCATATAGGAAAATTAATTATAGCTTATGAATTATGGTTAGATAAAGAGCAATTAATAAAAAATCCTGTGAAAGAGCTTTTAAGATTATATGTGAAGTTTTGTGAAAAAGAATCTGTTAATTTTCAAGAAGGCTTGGAAGAAGAATTTCAAAATAATGAATGGACTTTAAAAGCAAAAGAAAAACTTAAACTTTTAGAATTAGGAGATAAAAAAACTCATCAAATATGGAATGATATAAGAAAACAATCTGAAAAAGGCTTTAATGAAGTTTACAAACTGCTTAATACTAATTTTCATGAAACAGTCGGGCAAAGTGCTTTTGAAATAAAAGGAAAACAAATAATAACTAATGCTTTGGAAAAAAGCCTGGCAAAAACTGAAAAAGATGGAGCAGTTTATGTTGAAATAAACAATAATAAAAAATATATTTTAAGAGCAAACAAAACAGCTTCTTATATTACATATGATTTAGGAGCAGCTGTTGAAAGATTTAAAAAATATAATTTTGACAAAATGATTTATGTTACTGATTTCAGGCAATCTGAACATTTTAAAAACTTGTTTGAAATCTTGAAAAAATTTGGTTATGATTTTTACAATAGATTATTTCATGTTGGATTTGGAGTTGTTAAGTTTGGAAAAGAAATCTTGGCTTCTAGAAAAGGAAATATAATATTATTAAAAGATGTTTTGGACAAAACAATTCAAAAAGCAAACCAAGAGATTAAAAAAAGAAAAACAAAAGGAGATTCTGAAAAAGTAGGAGTAGCTTCTATTAAATATTTGATTTTGAAAAACGAGCCAATTAAAGATGTTCATTTTTCATTTGAGCAAGCTTTGAGTTTTGAAGGAAACACAGGTCCTTATCTTCAATATTCATATGCAAGAGCTTCATCTATAATAAAAAAAGCAAAAAACTTTAATAAAAGCAAAACAAAAATAAAAATTAATAATCTGACAAATTATGAAAATTCTTTAATCAAGAAAATATCTGAATTTCCTGAAATAATAATAAAAGCAGGAAATTCTTTAAATCCAAGCTTGATTGCAAATTATAGTTTTGAATTATGCCAGATTTTCAATGAATTTTATCATAATTGCAAGGTTCTTAAAGATAAAAACGAAACATTTAGATTATCTTTAGTAGATTCATTCAGAACATGTTTAAAAAATTCTTTGCATCTCCTAGGAATAGAAGTTATGGATGAGATGTAGAACAACAAAATTTAAAACATAAATATTATTAATATTAAAATGGAAGATGAAAAAGCTCGTTATGTTTTGTTAGTAGATCCAAATCATAAAGATACAAAACAAGCTAAACAGGTTCTTGATAAAACAGGAATTCCTTACAGATTAGCATATGGAGATATTGGAGAAGAACCACAATTATTAACAGGTTTTAAAACTTGGTTAGGATTAGAAGGTATTGCAAGACTTGCAGGTATTTGTGCAAATAGGAGAGCAGCTTAAAATGCCAAATCAAGATTATCAAAAACCAATTCCTCAATATAAACCAGAAGAATTAACTCCTGAAAGAAGAAAAGAACTTGTAGATGCATTCTGTGGGCCTGATAGTTTTAGAGCAGTTATTGATGTTTCAAATCCAAAAATATTAAAATATTTACAAAGACTTTCTGAATCAAGAGAACAAGCAAGAAGAAAAAATATTAGATTTGGAAGTAATTTAGCAAGTGCTTTAGCTTAAAATGACAAACCAAAATCCAGATTATAAACAAAAACCAGGAGAAACATTAATAGAATATAGGGGGAGAATGATGAGAGATCTTGTTGAAGGATTAAAAGCCGATGGAAAATTAATTCCAGGAAGAACCCCTACTCAAGAAGAAATTAGAGAAGTTAAAAGACAGCATCAGCAATGCGTGGCTTATTTAGAAAAATTAGATGCATTTGAAAAAAATTCAAGAGATGCTGATTTTGTTGTTAAATCACTTGTGGGGTAACTACATAGGGGCCTTTATAAATGAAAATATCATTTTCATTTACTTCAAGTAATGAAAAAAATTATAGTTATAATGACGATAATGTTTATATATTAACTTGATAATTACAACTTTATGATAAATGATAAAAAGGAGACTTTTGGTTTTAGATTATGTGAGTCTGGTTTGATTAGTTCTTATAGTTATATTTTAAATATAACATTTAATCAACTGAAAGGAGGTTACAATAAAAAATGAAAAGAACATTTGCTTTATTAGCAATGGCTTTTTTGGTAATGTCAGTAATGCCTATAGTATTTGCTGTGGAAGTTGGAACTGGTGTAAACATAAACATTCAGCCAGAAGAATTTCCTCCACACATATGGATGTGTGATCAAAGAGTAGTTATTGAAGATTGTGTTGAAGCAGGAAGAGTTTCTGACTGCTCAAAAAGATTAGTTGAAAGATTAGAAAACTATGCTTTTGAAGGTGAACAAATTCAATGGAAAGTTCTTGTAATGGACAAGAACAAAATTGAAGAAATTCAAGATGTAGTTGGAACAATTGGCTCAACACAAGGAGAAGGAAATGATATCGAAGTTGAATGTCATGAAGTTACAGGAGAATCAACAATTCCAAAGTCATGTAATGCAAGAATCTTAGAAGAAGATTTAACTGGAGAACCATTCGACCCATCAACAATGCAATACTATGATTGTATTTTTACTGTTGAAACACCAGACAGCATGTATGGTGAATATTTCGTAACAGTAGAAGCAATAGGAGATGATGGACAAAGTGCAACAATGGATGAGAACGAATATTGGTTCTTAAATCCAACAATTGCATTAACTATAGATGGTGATGTGACATTTGAAGAAGTAAGACCAGGCGCAGTTGCTTACTCAGACACAATATTAGTTGGAAACGACGCAGATGAAGGAAGTGGAGTTATGCTAGATATGTTTGTATCTGGTACAGACTTTTACGACCCTGATTCAAGCGGCGCAAGATGTCCAGTTTCAAACAGATTGAAATTGTCAAATGATGTTAGAAGTCAGGCAGGCCTTGGAGCAGGTTTAGCTTCAGGTGGGCAGAACAATGTTGACTGTCAAGTTAACCAAGCTGTTCTTCCAGTTGGAACTCTTGAACAAAGAGACAACATGGACCACTTGTGTTATTTTGCAACAAACGGAGCATATAGCTCTGCAACAGATCCAAGAGCAGATACAGAAGGTTATGTACCAATTGTATACTCTGACACTTTTACAAGAGACTTCTACAATGATGCAGAAGTAATAAGAGGAGAATCAGCTGGAGGACCATATTGGAGAGGCAATATTTTATCTCCTGGAGCTGAAATAGCAGTAACATTCAAGTTAGGATTACCAGAGCCATGTGTAGGTAACTTTGCAGACGGAGATATTTACTTCTGGGGAGAAGCTATTTAATTATTGATTTTTATTTTTATTTTTAATTTATTTCCCCAGATTTTTTAAAAAAAGAAAAAATCTGAATATCAGTAATAAAAAAATTACTGAAAAATAAGAGAAGATACATAGCATCGAGTATTTAATAATTAATAATAAAAGATTACGAGAGAAGAAATAAAACATTATAGCGTGAAAAGAATAACCAACTAAACGAGTAATTATGTTTAGAATTAATAAATAAAAGATATAATAAATAATAAAAAACTTAAAAGATAAAATGAAAACAAAAATATTAACAATTATAGGAATTTTCATAATTGTATTTTTATCAATTTCTTCTGTAAGTGCATATAAAAGATTATGTTTGACTGATAAACAATGTACACCAAGTTGTAGTAGTACAAGGCATTATACATGCGAGCATGATTTATGTATGGTATGTGTAACTGATTCTGGTTATCCTACAGACCCAAATAAATGTAATAATATAGTAGGGTGTAGTTCAAGTGGAAATTCAACTCCAGTTGATATAACTGCTTTAAATCTTACTATTAAAGATCCAGATAATAATGCAATCTATAGTTCAAGGATGGTTTTATTTGATTTATCTACAAATAAACAAGCATCTTATTATTGGCTTGATGATATAAACGGAAGAGGGCAATGGCACAGAATATGTTCAAATTGTCAGTCTTTTAATAATGGATTGAGTTTTCAGGATGGTAATTGGAATATAACAATTAAAGCAGTTTCTTTAGGTCAAGAAGTTTTTGGAAAAAGAAGTTTTTTTGTTGACTCAAAATCTCCAATAATCAGAAAAACAGGGCCAGAAAGAAATAGTCTCATGACAGGAAATTTTTATGTAGAATTTAAAGAAGAAAATCCAAAATCCCTGGCTTTATATTATGGAAATAAAAGCAAACAATTAGATTTAAAAAATTGCACAAAAGATAAAAAGAAAACATATTGTGAAACAAATGTTAATTTAGGTTCTTATGATGGAAAGGAAATTGAATACTGGTTTGTTTTAAAAGACATTGCAGGAACTTCAACAGAATCTAAACATGTTTTAAATGAAGTTGACATAAAGGCTCCTGAAATAAAAAAATTAAATTATACTGTTAATGGAAAATATGTTTTGTTTAATATTGAAATAAATGAGAAAAATTTTGCTGAAATATCTTATATAGATAATTCAGATATAAGACCAAGGTGGGTAAGATTATGTTCAAGATTAGATGACAATAAATGCGAAAAAAAGAAAACTTTCAAGCCAGGAGTTCATAATATTAATATTCAAGTAACAGACGAGGCAGGATGGTCAACAGCTAAAAACATAGAGTTTGAGATTTTGTGATTAGAAAGATAAACTTACATAAAGTATGATGTTAAAAATAAAATGGAAAAGAGTGGATTACTATCTATTATAATTTTATTGTTCTCTATATTATTCTTTATTTCTATTGTTTCTGCCGATGTTTTTATTAACGAGGCTGAAATAAATCCTCTTGGAACAGATACAGGGAATGAGTGGGTTGAGTTATATAATAATAACTTAATTAAAAATCTAACTGGATGGTATATTCAAGATAGAGATGGGAAGAATTATTCTATTTTTGGAGTAATTGACAAATTTTTTGTTTTAGATAATTTAACAGGATTAGATAATACAAATCAGAATTTAAGTTTATTTAATAAACTTAATATATTACAGGACAACACAAAAGTTTTTAGTGATAATTCAAATAATGATAATACATGGAGCAGGGTGCCCGACGGGACAGGAAATTTTACATTTCAAGATAGTACAAAAGGAATAATTAATATTAAGACAATTATAAAAAATAAATCAATAAGCTCAAATTGTATATTTGAATATGATAATGTAACTTTAAATGTTCAGGTAACTGGCTTTTGCATAGAAAATGTGATTTTTAGTATATTTATAAATAATACATGGAAAAATTACACTGGAACAAATATTGGAGGAAGCGATTACTCTTTTATTATTGATTCTACTTTGTTGTCTGGTGAAGAAACTATTGATTGGACTGTTTTTACATTTGATTGTTTTAATATCACAGAACAAGATGGGATTGAAAGTTTTTATGTCAGAAAAAAAACTTCCTTGTCTACCTTTCCAGTAAGTTCAGATGGATTAAATTCATGGTATATCACAGAGCCAATATTTACTCTAACTAAAGATGCAGTTGGGGGAAATATTCATTATCAATGGGATTCTACTGGAACTTTATTATATATTTCTCCATTTGGTTTAGAAGACATTCCAAATAATCCTCCTTTAGAATCAGCAGGAATTTTAGAATTAAACTGGTGGGCTAATTTTGGAGTTTGTGGAAATGAATTAAAACAAACTAAGATTTTTTATGTAGATTTAAAAAATCCTTTAATTAGTAATTTGGAGCCTGAAAATAATAGTTTTGTATTTAATAATCTGCGCCCAGAAATTTCAGCTTATTTAGATGAAGTTTATCAGAGTAATTCTGGAATTAATTTAAGCAGTGTAATAATGAAATTAGATAATATAAAGGTTAACTCAAGTATTAAAGTTGCAGACACATTAGACGCTATAGTAACATATACTCCTGCAAGTGATTTATCTGAAGGTTTGCATAAGGTTTATGTTTATATAGAGGATAAAGCAGGAAGAAATTCTACATTAACATGGCCTTTTACAATAACAAATTTAACTCCTACTTTTGATTTAATAGTTTATTCTCCTCAAAATTTAGTTTATGATTTAAAAATAATTCCATTTAATATAAGTTTAAGTCAAGAGGTTAAGAAAATTGAATATATTAATTATAATGACAAAATTGCCAACTGGAGAAAACTTTGCAATAACTGTGGTGAGTATGGCTATAAGAAAAAAATGACTAAGACAGGGAATGAGGGCTTGAATAATATTATTATAAAGGCAACAGATAGTTTTGAAAATAGCAAAGAACAGAATGTTAGTTTTATAATTGATAGTGAGAAGCCAAAAATATCTCAAATCCTGCCTCAGAGAAACGCAGTTATAAATGGCTCTGAATTTTTAATCAAATATGCAGAAGAAAACCTGCAAAATATAGCTTTGTTTTATGGAAATGAACCAAACACAGAAAGTACAATAAAATATAATTGCGAAGCTGGAAGAAATAAAGAATGCATTTTTAGTATTAATTTATCTGACTATGGTGGACAGGAAATTGAATTCTGGTTTGAAATAACTGACTTAGTAAATTCAGTTGAGTCAAGAAAAACTAAAGTTAAAGTTGATAATTTTTCTCCGATATTATCTGTTTTCTCTCCTGTAACTCTCGCTGGAAATGAAACTTATGGAAAAAAAGTTCAATTCAATATAACTGTAAGCGAAGAAGTTACATTAGAATATATAGATTATTTTGACAGCATGCCAAGATGGAAAAGTTTATGCATGAATTGTGATGAATATGGGAGTGTAAGAAAAAAGACAAAAAATTTCCAAAGAGGAATTCATAACATAATTATTAGGGCTTTGGATAATGCAGGAAATTCAGATACAGAAGAAGTTAACTTCAACATTGATTATTAATTATTTTTTATACTTTCTTCTTGAGAAAATAGGAATCAAAGAATCTTCTATTTTTTCATCATAAACATTTTTTCTTTTTTTAACATTAATAGAACTTCTTCTTAAAATATCTTCAATTTGTTCAGAAATTGTAAACATATTTCTTTTAGCTCTTTTTTCTAATAAACTTAAAATTTCATTGTCAAGAAAAATATTTATTTTATTTTTAAATTTGTATTTTTCTTTTGTTTTCTGATGAATTGAAGCAAAAGCATCTTCAATTTCATCTAAAGGCCAGCCCTTTGCAAGCAATGGCTGTTTAATATGCAGGTCATCAAATCCTCTTTTCCGAGCCTCTTTTATAAATTTTACAAGTTTTGAATTTGGCATGTTTTCATCTCCTCTTTTTCAATTTACTTATTATTAAGCCGATTAATGCTCCGATTCCAAAAAAGATTGCGGGACTAACAATTAAAGTTATTATAAAAGGATGAAAGCAAGCTCCGGGTCCAATTTCACCGACACAACCTGGATTAGTTAGAAATATGAAAAGATTTACAAGAGGAGAATAGATATAATATAAAAGTCTTACACTGAACCATGCTCCAACAAAACTAAAAATCCAAATAAGCAGCCCTGCCCATCCAGCTTTCAACCATGTTCTTAAAGAAGAGTTTAACACCGAAGCGATTATAATTCCTAAGACTCCTATAAAAAGAATATTTAAGAAGAATAATGAAACATATGTTTGCAGAGGGATATTATTCCCTCCAATATATTGGGCTATTTCGGATAATTGTTTATTTAAATCAATTATAGCAAGAATCCAGCCTATTATCCCAATTCCTACACCAATCAATCCTCCTTTTACCCACGTTTTCATTTTTTCCTCTTTTTTATAATTATTAATTTTAAATTGAAAGATAATTTAAAATTCCTGCGAAACTAACCCATAATAGATAAGGAATTAACAAATAAGCTGCAAGTTTGCTGGTTTTCCTTACAACAGCAATCATCAAGATTATAGAAAACCATAACAAAATCAATTCAAAAAATGCAATTAAAGGATTTTTTAACTTGAAATAAAGAATACTCCATAAAATATTCAGAATAAGATTAATTGCAAATACTAATGCAATTTTTTTATTATCGTTTTTCTTTCCAGAAGTCCATGCAAAATATAATGATAATCCTATAAGGAAGAACAAAACAGTCCAGACAATTGGAAAAACAAAGTTAGGAGGAGTTAGCTTTGGCTTTATAGCCTGATACCATTCTGTTTTTGTAGCAGAAGAAGTAATTAGGCTTCCTATACCTGCCACAAGATAAACTATTACCAAGCTTATAATCAGCACTTTCCAGTTTATTTTCTTCATGTCCTTCTCCTCTTTTTCCTTCTTTCTGCTTTCCTCTTGTGCAATTTTTCTTTCTTAGCTATTGTATATATGACTGCAATCACAGCATATATAGGGACTATTATTCCCGCGATAATGAAAAATACTAATTCTTCTTCTTGCAAAAGATTAGATATTATGTTATGAATAAGTACAGAAATTATCCACACTAACAGCAATATCGTGCTTCTTTTCCAGTTTAATATAAAAATATTCTCCATTTTACTCATTTTTTAGCTTTAGGCTTATTCTTTCTTAATTTATTTATTATTAAGCAGATTAAAGCTCCGATTAAAAACCAGACTATTAAAAAGATTAAATATGCTAAACTAGATAATCCTCCTTCTGTATAAAATAAGTTATAAGAAGTAACTGAATCCAAAATCTGTAGTACAAAACTAACTGGCGCAAAGATTATTAATTCAATAAAATGAAAAGGAATGGCAATTATTCCTAACACAACATTATTCGCGTGGTTTAAAATTTGAGATATAACACTAGATATCCAATATGCTAATATCATGATGATACTTATAATCCACCCCCCTTTTACCCACGCTTTTGTTTTCATTTTTTCTTTGCTGTTGCAGTTGATACATAAACTTTTTGGACTGCAAAACTTTTATAAATTCCTTCTAAAATATCTGTTCCTGCATAACCTGCTAATAATGATAATCTTGTGTCAAAATTAAAAATAACTCCAACAAAAATTCCAATAATCATTGCTACTAAAACAGTTATAAAATAATATCCCCATAATATTTTTCTTCTTAAACTTAAAGCTTTTAACAAGCCCACAAAACCTCTTGTCAATCCTCCTACGCCTCCAAGAAGTCCTGCTAAAAATATTGGCTCCATTTTTCACACTCTTTTATTTTTCCCTTCCTCTTTTTATTATTTCTTATAAATTATTAAGAATATTTAAAGGTTTAGATTTTCAACAATTGAATAACATAATAGTGAGAAATTAAAATATGAAGATAAATTAAATTTCAAAAAGTAAGATTTATTAATAGCTTTTCATTATTTGTTAAATGAATCTCTCTAACTTTACAGCGTGTATAAAAGCAGTGAAATCAGGAGACATTATAACTATATTAGCTTCATTGCAGGCAGTTGGTTATTTAATAATATTTATTTTAATGTTTTTAGAAGGCCCAATTGTAACATTAATTGCAGCATATGCAGCTTCTTTAGAAATATTTAATATATATTATATTATTATTCTTTCTATATTCGGAAATCTTATTCCAGACATACTTTATTTTTTGATTGGTAGATATAGCAGACGAAGATATGTTGAGAATCTCATCCATAAAAAAATAGCAAGCAAATCACAATTAAAGAAATTAGAAAAGAATTTGAAAAAACATATGGTTAAAACAATAGCCATGATAAAAATAACTCCTTTTATTGCTATACCAGGCATTATATTATCTGGTTTTTTAAAATGTTCTTTTAAAAAATTTTTTTTAATAAGTTTGCTGACTAATATTGCATGCACTATAGTTCTTGTATCACTAGGATTTTATGGGGGAATTTTAATTAACACAATGATAAACCACTTTAAGTTAGGAGTTTTCATGTTTTTAATAATTGTGGCATTATTAATTGGTTTATATTATTTAATAAAGAAAGCTTATAAAAAGATTTTTATAAAAAAATTATAAATCTTAACTTGTTAAACATCAATTTTATTTTATTAATGAACTATAAATTTTTTCTAATTTATCTATGCTATTATTAATATCATAACTTTTACCAATATCATAACTTTTTTTTGACATGTTATCATAAAGGGGTTTGTTTATCAAGATATTAATAGCTTTTTGTGCTAGATCTTTTTCAGATCTAGGATTAAAGGTAAATCCAT
>CAYGVK010000012.1:0-13895 GCA_964353375.1 Candidatus Woesearchaeota archaeon | reverse complement strand
AGCCATAACAGAAATTTCTAAAGCAGATCTTCTAATAGCATTAGCCAAGCTAATAGACATGTCTGTAAAAAAACTTATTTTTTGTTTTTCCTTGTCATAATCTATTATTTCTATCATTTTATTTGAATTTTTTGTTTGATTTTCATTTTAGTAATTGTTATTTTGCTTTTTTAAAGCTTTATACTCTCCTCCCTCTTCTTCCTCCTTTCTTTTTAGGTCCTCCTCTTGGCATTCTTGTAACATCCATTATACTTAATATTTTAAATCCTGCTCTTGTTAATGATTTAAGTGCTGCATGTGCTCCCGGACCTGGAGAAATATTCCCGGTTTTAGCTCTTATCTTAACATAAAAACCAGTAATTCCATGGTCTTTTGCTTCTTGCGTAATTTTTTGAGCAGTAAACATTGCTACTGTTGGATTTGCTTTTAATCTGCTTTGTTTTGTTGACTGTCCCCCACTAAATTTCGCAATAGTTGTTCCACTTAAATCTGTCAAGTGCAATATAGTATTATTAAAAGTGGTGTAAATATTTAATATCCCAATTCTTTCTTTCTTTTCTTTTTTTGTTTCTATCATTTGTTCTTCCATTTTATAAACCCGCCCCTTGTTTTTCTTTAACTTCTTCAATAATTTTTTCTATCGTCTTTTTTAGTTTTTTTTCTTTTAAAGCCAAATCTAATTTTATTTTATCTTCTTCATCTAAGTCAACATTATAAGAAGGTATGTTTATTATTTGTTCTCCTATTGAAATATGCCTGTGCACTATGAATTGTCTTGCCTGTTTCGGACATCTTGCAAGTTTCTTTAAATAAACCATTGTTTGCAATCTTCTTTTTAATAAATCTTCTTTATTCAATGATAAAACATCAGCAATGCTGTTTACTTTATATCCCTTTTTCTGAAGTTTTTTAATAAATTCTTTTTTCTTTTCTTCTCCTGCTGTTATCAATCTTTTTGCAAGATTTCTCATTCTTGAAATAGCAGCATCAGCTTTCCATATTTCTCTTTTGTTTTTTAATCCATATCTTTCCACAAGAATATTTTCATTTTCAATTCTCTGTTTGTCAAAAGGCCTTCTTGGTTTTGAGTATAATTTTTTCTTTCTTATCATTTTATTTTTTCTTTTTCTTTACCCCCACTGTTTTCTTTTTACCTCTTGATCTAAAGTGGCTTCTTGTTCTTTGTCCTCTTGTAGGCTGTCCAAGAGCATGCCTCAATCCTCTGTAAGATCTTATTTTCTTTAATCTTCTAATATCAAATTCCTTTTTTAAATCAAGATTTGTTCCAGTCAAATGGCTTGATTCTCCCGTATCAAAATCTTTTCTTCTGTTTAATAGAAATTTTGGAAGTTCAGGATTTTCTATAAACTTTGTTATTTTTTGTATTTCTTCTTGCTTAAGCTCTCCTACTTTTTTATTAATGTCAATATTAAGTTTTTTGCATACCGCATTTGAAAAAGGCCATGATACTCCTTTGATTTTAGTCAGCCCAACTAATATTTTTTTATTTCCAGGAATATCTGTCTGCATAACCCTGATTAATTGTGCAAATTCTTTTTTCTCATCTGGTTTTATTTTTGATTCCATTTAATTTATGAACAAAGGATATCTTTGTTTTTCTGTTATTTCCTCTATCATTCTTTTTTCAATTGCTTTTTTTGGGTCTGGAAGATTTGAAACCCTTTTTTTCAAATCCTTTAAGCTCTCAAATGGTTTTTTCTTTCTTTCTTCTATAATAGCCAGCATGTGTTTCTTTCCCAAGCCAGGAAGCAATTCAAGCTGATGCAATCTTGTATTTATTGCAGCTGCATTGTTAAAAAAATCAACAAATTTTTGTTCATTTCCTTCTATTTGTTTTTCAACAAATTCCGTGAGTTTTTCCTTTGCAGTTTCTGTTAATTTTTCTTTTAGGAGCCTTCCTAATATATAATATATTTTATCTCTTTTACCTTCCCCTATATAAACCTTTTCATTGACTTCTAATTTGGTTCCTCTCCTAGGAACTAATTGAAGAAGAGTTAAATTTTTTAAACCTATAGCCTGGGCTAGGGGTATCCTTTTCTGTTCCAGCGGATAGCCATATGGTAAATAATCTAGTATCATTGCTTCTTCTTCTTTCATTATCATTTTTATTTATTTTGTTTAACAATTTCAAGTATTTTATTAATTTCATCCTCATTTAAACTGATTTCTGTAAATATCTTATTTAAATCAGAGGTATCTTCTGGCATTAAATCTATTATTTTTATAATATTTTCTCTCTTGAGTTTTAATAAGTCTAATTTTTCTATTTCTTGTTTAATCTTTTTAGTTTTTTCAGGTTTTGTTTTCATAAATTTTTTTAAATATAATTCCATTTGTGCTTTTTTTTCACTATCTGGAATTTCATTTAATATCTCTTTTACTTCTCCAAAATCCACTGGTTTTCTGTCTAATATCATTTTATCTTAACTTTTCCTTAATTATCATTTTAGTTTTAGTAAGTGTACAGGATGAATTATATATGTTTTTGGTTTATTTAAATCTTTGATTTCAACTATATAACAATTACCTCTTTTATTCATAACTACTCCTGATCTTCCCTGCAACTTTCTTGGAAATTTAGGCTGTAATGCCAATTCTTGTTTAACTGCTACTCTATCTCCTTGTTTAAATTCTTGAAAGTAGTTACTAAGTTTAATCTTTCCTTTTTCTCTTGATCTTTTTCGTTTTTGCATTTTTAGCTTTTAATATTATAAATTGACTAAAAATAGTTTATTTAAAAATTCTTTGGTTTTAATATTTCTTAAAACTTGCCTTGTTCTAAATCTCCTCTTTCCTCAGCTTCTCTCATGTTTTGGATAATTGCATTAAGCATTTTTTCTCCAAAAACAGCCACCCCACACCTATTGCAAAAATCAACAACAGAATTGCTAGAGATATCACACTTACAATACATACATTTTTTCATCTTTTATTCTTAGATACTCTTTTTCTTTCCTCTTTTTTCTTTTTTAATTATGATAATTATAAAAATGAGTTTATAAAGTTTTATGTTATTAGAGTGTAATAATGCTTAAAAAGTTCAATAATAATATTTTATTATGGGAAGAAGGTCTATTGAGGAAGTAATTAATAAAAAGGGAGAAGTAGAGATTAAAAAGAGAGGTGAACTATCCGACGATGGACTTAACGTGTTTTCTTTTGAAGAAGAGGATTATATGGGTTTAAGTAATACAAGTGTAGCAAGAGCTGCAATAAAAATGGGTTATAAACCTGGAGATGATGTTCCATACTCAATAATTATTAGGCGTAAACAACAACAATAGTTTTATTCATACCTCAAGGCATCAACAGGCTTTAATTTAGATGCCTGGATTGCAGGCAATGTTCCTGACAAGCTTCCAATTACAAATCCAAAAGCCAAGGCCCCTGAAATCAACCATGCAGGAAAAGCAGCTTGCAAGAAATTGCTTCCTAATGCCTGTGTTGCAATATATTCTGCAGTCTTGCCTAAACTAATTCCTATTAAAACTCCTATAATAGAACCAACTAACCCTAATAAACCAGATTCAATTAAAAATAAAATTAAAATATCTGAGTTTTTTGCTCCAATTGCTTTCATTGTTCCTATTTCTTTTGTTCTTTCTAAAACAGCAGTATACATTGTATTCATAATTCCAACACCCCCAACTAACAAAGAAATAGCAGCTATTCCAACTAAAACTCCCTGAACAACTGCAAAAATATCTGTAAATGTTTTTAATAACTGTTCAGAAGTTTCTACATTAAAAGTTTCTTGTCCTTCTTTTTCATTTCTAAAATTTCTTAATTTTCTTTTAATAGTCTCTCCAACATCAGCAGGATCAAAACCTTTTGCAACTTTTACTAAAATCTGGCTTTCTTCATCTCCAACATTTAAAATTTCTCTTAATGTTTCTTTAGGCATATAAACAGCACCATCATCAAAAGGATTTCCAATTGAATCATATATTCCAACAACTTTAAATTCATAACCCTCTATTTCAATTGTCTCTCCTACTTCAATTCCTCTTTTCCATATTTTTCCATCTTGTGCATGATTATAACCTAAAACAACTTTAAACTTATCTCCTTCTTTTAAGCCTCTTCCTTTAATGATTTTTATTCCCTGCATTTCTTCATTTAATTTTAAATCTTCAGGATTTCCTCCTATAGCAAAACCAATCTTAGCTTCATCTTTAAATTTAGCTTGCCCTGTTTTCATTAAATAGCCTATTGCCCAATCAACACCATTTATATTTTCAATAAACTCTAAATCTTTAGAAGTAAGTATTAATGCTTTTGAAGTAGCGCTTCCAGGAGGCCCTAATGTTTTTGAGCTTATAACAATTTTATCTTTTCCTAGATTTTCAAATTGTTGTTCAATATAGTTTTGAAGCCCTTGCCCTAAAGACATTAAAGCAACAACAGCTGCAATTCCTATGAAAATTCCAATCATAGTTAGCCAGCTTCTAAGCTTTCTTCTTTTCAAATTATTAAAACTTAATACAAAGAAATCAGCTATCATTTTAATTTAATTTATTTAAATTCCTTGGGTGGCTTTCTTTAATCTTCTTCTTTTCTTAATTCTTCTGTATATTAAATAACTTATAACAACTATTGCTATAATTATTATATAAATCAAAGTATTATCCTTTTTTATTAAACCAAGCTGAGTTGCTTCTTTAATACTATAAACTCTTATCTGCAAATTGTCATTATTTATAATTTCTTTATTTTTTGCATCTTTGTATGTTATTATAACAGGAATGTTTAATGTGTTTGGAGAATTTTCTTTTACAAGAATTTTAAAATCAGCATTATCAAAATCATTGCTGTCAATATCTCCAATATAAGCTTTGTTTGGAGAAGTTAATGAATAATAAACAGAAGTTCCAATTTCTATTTCTAAAAATTTAACTCCTGAAAGCCCTTTGTTTACAACTTTTATAGAAATTGCATTTTCTTTATTTTTTAAAAACAAGCCTTCAGCAACCTGCATTGTTAATTCAGGTTCTGAAAAAACTTCAACACTAATCAAAGATTCTTTTGTTTTAATATCAGCATTTTCTTTATAAGTTATTTTTACAGGAATTTTATATATTCCTGATTCTGCATTATTTAAAGCAATTATCACAAATTCAGCTGTTTCAGAATCTCCTTCTTTAATTTCATCAATTCCATATTCGCTTCCTGAATCAATTGGTGCAAAAGGAATATCTTTAAAATCTAAACTAACAGACAAATCTGTTAAATCATAATTTCCTTCATTATCTAAATCTATTGAAATTTTTGCTGTTTTTCCTGGTGCAATTTCTTCAGGATATATTTTAACATTATCAATAGTAAGAGCATTTATGCTTGCAAAGCTAATTAAACTTAATATTAAAATTCCAAGTATTATTGTTAATTTGATTTTCATTTTATCTATTTCTTATTCTTTTAATTAGTGAACAAATGCCTTCATATGCTCTTACCCCCAAATAATGGTGGTAACCAGTAATTAAATCTGTAGCGCCATCTATAAGAAAAGCCCCTCCACCGAGAATTAGTGGGGTGAATTTTTCTCTGATTCCTATTGGTAAAAAGATTCCGGCCATAGCAAGAGCTAATAATCCTTGAATTCTATTCTGAGTTCTACTTCTGTTTTCTCCCACATAATGTTCTTTCATTTGTTTTGTCCCGATGTTTTTGTTCTAAAGTTTCATTTATCATTTTACAATCCTTCCATCTTTGAGTTTATAAATCTTATTGGCATGCTTTGCAACTTCATGATCATGTGTAACTAGGATAATTGTTCTTCCTTTCTTACTTAAATCTTCAAACATTTTTGCAATTTCTTCTTTTCTTTTGCTGTCTAAATTTCCAGTTGGTTCATCTGCTAAAATAACTTCAGGATCATTTGCCAATGCTCTTGCCAAAGCAACCCTTTGTCTTTCTCCTCCTGATAATTCTCCTGGAAGATGTTTTAATCTATGCCCCATTCCAATTTCTTCTAGTAATTCAGTAGCTCTTTGTTTTCTTTCAGCTCTAGGAACTCCTTGAAACATCATAGGAAGCATTACATTTTCTAAAGCAGTTAAAGTAGGAATTAAATTAAAAGTCTGGAAAACAAATCCTATTTTCTTTCCTCTTATTTGTGCTAATTCGCTTTCTTCTAAATGTTCAATATCTTTATTATCTAAAAAAATGCTTCCTCTTGTAGCTAAATCTAATGCACCGACTAAATTCATAATTGTTGATTTTCCGCTTCCAGAAGGCCCTACAATAGCAATAAAGTCTCCTTTTTTTATAGTTAAATCAACATCACAAACAGCTCTTACTATAGAATCTCCCATTTTATAATCTCTGCATACATTTTGTAGTTTTATTATTTCATTATTTGGTTTTTGTTTTGATAGCATTTTTATAAATCTCCTTCAATTACGTCTTCTAAATACCTTCTTTTATCTGCTTCTTTTCTTTTTGAAGCAAGAAATCTTTTCCAAGCTTCTTTTTCATGAGCTACAATTCCTAGCTCCCATACACAAAAACTTCCTTCATCACTTATGTCAAGACGGCTAAGTGTAGTTAACTTACCCTCGTTGAAAACATACAATTGATTTTGTAAAACAATAGGAAAAGTAATATCCCATCTTGCTACATTTAACATATCTTTTGAAAGTATAGCAAAACCCATACCTATGTAAGGTTTTATATTTCCACGACTAATCTCTCTTTCTAAAAACCCTCTAGAGTCTTGAATTAATGGTTCTGGAGTAGACTGTCCTTTAATATACATATCATAAAGTTTCAAGACTAAGGTTGGATCCTTAACTAGGCCAACAGGTCTAACTGCTCTTCGTGGATTTTGATATCCTGGACGGATATTCCCTAACTTTTCATATTCCATTTGTCATTTTCAATATCTCAGAACAAGTCTGAGGTTTTCACCTCTTTTTTTACTACCAACTAAGGGTTTAAATAATTATCTATGGAAAGGTTTTTAAATTAACTTAGAGAAGTTAAAATATGATAATTCCAGTTAGATGCTTTTCATGTGGCAAGCCAATAGCTCATTTATGGGAAGAATTTAAAGAAAGAGTTGCAAAAGGAGAAGATTCAAAAAAAGTTTTAGATGAACTCGGATTAGAAAGATATTGTTGCAGAGCAGTATTTTTAGGACAAGAAGATGTTTTGGAATTAGTCAACAAATTCAAGAAGTTTTAGTTTTTCTTTTTAGTTAGATATGTTTATAAGTATAAATCATTTTAATAAATTATGAACTTTAAACCTACTTTGTGGAAAACAATAGTTTCTTTATTAGTATTAATTATAATCGATTATATTTTAGTACGTAACTTCTGTTTTACTATGACTCTTAGGAGATGTAATCTTACAGAGATGTTAAATTTTACTTCTCTTTTAATAAGTTTAGGAGTAGCTATTGTTGCTTATGTTATATGGAGCTTATTTCAAAAGAAAAAGTAATTATAGTTTATATCTGCTCAACTTTCCGCACATCTTGCACTTAACAACTTTAAAACCTTTTTTAATTCTTATCTCAGAATTCTTTGAATCAAATAATGAATAACATTTCTTACAAAACTTTTGTTTTAATTTTCCAAGCTTAATGTTTTTACTCATTGCTAATTTTTTAATTTTCTTAATTTCATTTGAATTTTTATTTTTTATATTTTTAAAAAATTCTTTAATTTTTTCTTCAACTTCTTTTTTAGATAATTTTTCCATGTTTCTTAAAGGAAAGTTATGCGGGGACTAGGATTTGAACCTAGGTAGGCACTAAGCCACAGGATCTTGAGTCCTGCCCGTTTGACCACTCCGGCATCCCCGCATAAAATAAGGGAAGTATCCCTTAACAACCCTCATCTAAAAAACCTAATAATAAAGTATATAAAAAGCTTTATAAATAAGGAATTTTTAAGAATTTTGAAGACAGCCATAATAACTTGGAAACACCCGATCCCATTCCGAACTCGGAAGTTAAGCTTGTTATGTTTAAGGTATTAGTTTCAGAAATGAAGTGAAGCCATAAAGTTGTCTTCTCTATTTAACCAAACATACTAAAAACACCTTTTTGAACTAAAAACAAACTTATTATTATAATAATTACTTTTGGCATTATTGTTGAACTTGCTATTATAATAACAATTGCTGATAACATATCTAATATACTTGCAAAACTTAATCCAGTTAAAAAAATAAATCCTTTTATTAATAAAATTATCCCGATTATTAAAATAAAATTGCTAGGGATTATATTGAAAATTCCAAATAACCAGAAGATTATTCCTATTAAAATATCTAATATTCCAAGTACTTTAATTATCATATGTTTTTTAAACTATAATGAGTTTTTAAATTTAAGCGATGCTCCTGTAGCTCAGCCTGGATAAGGAAAAATTTAAATACATTCTTAAACTAAATACTTCATGAGGGTTTTATTAGATAGTCTTTCTAAATTTGACTTATTTGATTATCTCAAGAGAAAAAATAATGTGGGGAGTTTAAAAGCGCTTTCTAAAAAATTAAATATCTCTTTTAAAACAATAAATAATTGGAAATATGATAAAAATAGATACTTGCCTTCAAATATCATTCCCAAAAATCTCAATTTAAAAATTTTGGATAAAAAGCCAGAGAATTGGGGTAAGACCAAGGGGGGAAAAAAGACTTATCAGATAATTCTTAGAAAATATGGAAAAGAAGAGATAAGAAGAAGACAATCAAAAGGAGGGCAGAGAAGCTTTTTTAAAAAAGATGAACTTGCTAGAGAAAGATTTATAATAAACATTAATAATCCTTTATTCTTAGAATTTTATGGAGCATTATTGGGGGATGGATGGTTAAGTGCTTTATCTTATAATTATAAAATTAAAAAGAGTATATGGTGGGTTGGAGTGAGTGGGCATGCTTTGTTAGATCAAGAGTATCTAATGTTTCTTAAAAAAATTATCAAAAGATTATTCAATAAGAATGCTATCATTAAATACAAAAAGAATAGTAATGGGATGGAGATTTTGTTCTGTCATAAATATTTAGTTCTTTTTATGAATCAAACACTCCATTTCCCAATTGGACTAAAAATAGGTTTGGAAATAGAAAATAAAATAGCAAAAGATTGGAAAAAACTAAAACACGTTATTAGAGGAATATTTGATACTGATGGGTGTTTTTATTTTGATAAAGTAAAAGGATATATCTACCCAAATATAGATATTCACTTAAAATCCCCAAAATTATTAGATCAAATAGAAAAACAATTAAGATATAAGGGATTTAAACCACAGCGATCAGAAGAAAGAATAAGATTAAAAGGGATTAAGCAGACATTACATTGGATGAATGAAATTACTCCAAGGAATAAAAGGCATATTTTAAAATATGATAGATGGAAGAATAATTACCAAAATGTGCCCTCGTAGCTCAACCGGATAGAGTGCGAGGTTCCTAACCTTGAGGTTGCAGGTTCAAATCCTGCCGAGGGCATTCTCTTCCTAACTTTGGTGTCGAAGGTTCAAATCCTTCCAGGAGCGTTTTACATATGATTAAACTTATAAACCTTTGAAAATAACTTAATTTATGCGCCGGTAGTATAGTGGCAGTATAATTGGCTTCCAAATTCAATTTTGAAGATACCAATTGACCCGGGTTCGAGTCCCGGCTGGCGCATATTTTAAAAACCTATGAATACAAATAAAAAAATGGAGCAAGCTCAAAATACAAACCAAGCAACTAATTATAAAAGCTGGTATGATAAAAGATATAAAATTTTGTTAGTTCTTCCTATAATAATAATGTTATTATCTTTAATATATATTGGATATTTTTTCTCTCAGCATAAAGATATAATGTTAAAAGATACTTCTTTGTCTGGAGGAACAACAATAACTCTTAATTTTCAAGTTCCTGATAGTTTTGAATCTTCTTTAAAGTCAAAATTCCCAGATGTTAGCTTTAGAAAATTAACTGATATAACCACAGGAAGAACAGTAGCATTTGTTATAGAAAGTTCTGTAAATCAAGAAGAATTACAATCAGCTGTAGAAGAGATTTTAGGATATAAACTTACAAATGAAAACTCAAATATAGAATTTACAGGCCCTGTTTTAGGTAAGAGTTTTTATCAACAGCTTGTTATTGCTTTAGTAATTTCATTTATTTTAATGTCAATTGTTGTTTTTATTCTTTTCAGGTCATTTGTTCCAAGCATTGCAGTAATATTTGCAGCTTTTTCAGACATAGTCATCCCCCTTGCTTTAATAGATTATTTAGGAATAAAACTTTCTGCAGCAGGAATTGCAGCATTTTTAATGTTGATAGGTTATTCAGTTGATACTGATATTTTATTGACAACAAGAGCATTAAAAAAGAAAGAAGGAAATTTAAATACAAGAATTTATGGAGCATTTAAAACAGGAATTACAATGACTTTAACTTCATTGTTTGCAGTTCTGCCCGCTTTTTTCTTGATAACAGGATTACCAGATTCATTCAGGCAATTATTTCTCATAATTGCTATTGGATTAACTGCAGATATAATGAATACTTGGCTTACAAATGCAGGCATAATTAAATTATATTGTGAGAAGAAAGGAATAAAATGAAACTTAAAATAACATTTAAAATTTGGATTTTGATTGTATCACTTGCTCTAGCATTGCTTGTAATTTCTCCAAACTTTGAAAAAGGAGTATTAATTAAAACTGTTGAAGAGAATTCAACTGCTTATGACTCTGGATTAAAAACCCAGGAGATAATTAAGGCAGTGAATGGAGAGCAGGTTAGAAATATAGATGATTATACAAAAATAATTAACAACATTTTCCCATCAAAAAATGAAACAAAACTGATAATTACAACAAAAACCAAGGAATTTATTTTGTTTACAAAAGATGCTCCTAATATTACAGTAGCAAATATTCCTTCAACAAAAATAAAAACAGGATTGGATTTAAGTGGAGGAGCAAGAGCATTAGTCAAACCAGAAATAGAATTAACCTCTAAGGAACTTAATGATTTAATTTCTGTTACAAGCAATAGATTAAATGTTTTTGGTATAAGTGATGTAACTGTTCGTCCTATCTCTGATTTATCTGGAAACAGTTATATGTTAGTAGAAGTGGCAGGAGCAACTTCTGGAGATTTAAGAGAATTAGTTTCACAACAAGGAAAGTTTGAAGCAAAAATAGGAAATGAAACTATTTTTATTGGAGGAAAAAAAGATATTACTTATGTTGCAAGAACAGGGCAACAAATAGGAGTTTATTCTTGTGATCAAGCACAGCAAGGTTATTATTGTAATTTCAGGTTTGATATTTCTCTAAGTGAAGAAGCTGCAAAGAGACATGCTGAAATAACTGGGAAACTTGGTTTAGATCCTGAAAATCCAGAATATTTAGATAAAAAACTTGAACTTTATATAGATAATAAATTTGTCAGTGATTTATTTATTTCTAAAGATTTGAAAGGAAAAGCAACAACACAAATAATGATTCAGGGCTCTGGTTCTGGTTCAACAGAAAAAGATGCATATACTAATGCAAAATCAGAGATGAATCATCTTCAAACAATATTAATAACAGGAAGCTTGCCATATAAATTAGAAATTGTCAAATTAGATTCTATTTCTCCTAATCTTGGAAAAGAATTTACAAAAAATATCATACTTCTGGCAATAGTGGCATTTGTAGCTGTTTCAATAGTTCTTTTTATAAAATACAGAAAAATAAAATTAACTCTTGCTGTAATTTTAACAATGTTTGCAGAAGCATTTATAACTTTAGCAATTGCAGCTTTAATAAGGTGGAACTTGGATGCACCAAGTATCGCAGGAATAATAGCAGGGATGGGTACAGGAGTAGATGACCAGATAGTTATGATAGATGAATCTGTTTCAAATGTTCATATAAGCATAAAAGAGAGAATAAAAAGAGCTTTCTTTGTAATTTTTGGAGCTTTTTTTATAACTGTTGTTGCAATGCTCCCTTTGTTCTGGGCAGGAGCAGGTTTATTAAAAGGTTTTGCACTTACAACAATAATAGGGATTAGCGTCGGAGTATTTATAACAAGACAGGCATTTGCAGATATTATCAAAAACATATTAAAAGAGTAAAAAAGGTTGTGAAACATGTATCCAAAAACCCACATTTTATTAGGAGGGATTTTTGCAATTTTAATATACTTTATATTACAATTAACAATTTTTCAAGCAATAGTCATATTTTTAGCATCAGTTTTAATTGACATAGACCATTATTTATATTATGTCTACAGAAAAAAGGACTTTAGTTTAAAAAATGCTTATAACTGGTTTCTAGAAGGAGAAAAAAAATTTGATAAACTTCCAGAAAATGAAAAAAAGAAAATTTTCATTGGAATCTATATATTTCATGGAATAGAAGCAATTATTATATTAATCCTCCTTTCTTATCTCTCAAAATTTTTTTTATTTGTGCTTATAGGATTTTTATTTCATCAATCATTTGATTTGATTGATATTTTAATTGAAAAAGCCAGTCCATCAAAAGTGATATCTTTAATACATTCTTTAATAATAAAAAAGAATAAAAAGAACATAGAGTACTATATTATAAAGAAAGATGGAAGAAAAAGAAAAAATTAAAGAAGATTCTAAAGTTGTAAACAGTATAGTTAATTTTATTTTTTCAAATGATAAAAGAAAATGGCTTCTTTTAATCTTTCTTATAGGAACCTTGTTGAGATTTCTGGTTTCCAGAAATATAGCAGCATTAGGGGATGAAATGGTTCATGGTCCGCATGCAATAGGCTTTCTTCATTCTGGATTAATAAGTACAATATTGCACTCTCCTTTGTGGTTTTATCTTACAGATATATTTATGAGAATTTTTGGGGTTACTATTTTTTCAATGAGATTTTTGTCATTTATTCTCGGTTCACTTACAATATTTTTAATTTATTTAATAACTTGCAAAGTATTTGACAAAAAAATAGCTTTATTTTCGTCATTTTTAATAGCAGTTTCTTACTATCTAATCAGATATACATTGGCGGAAATGGATTTAGCCGCAATTTTTTATTTATGTCTGGCAATTTTATTTTTTATAGAATCAGAACAAAATAAAAAATTTCCTTTGATGTCTGCTGTCTGCATAGGAATTGCTGCTTTAATAAAAACTCTTTCATTATTTTTTGTCCCTGCATTTTTAATAGGATTTTTTATTTTTAATCGAGGCAGACAAAATATAAAGAAAAATATAAAACAAATCATTTTATTTGGCTTAATAATCCTGTTAATTTTTTCTCCAATTTTAATACATAATTATTTATGGTACAAGGATAAACAAATGGTGGATACATATTTTGCACAATACTTTTTTCATAATTTAAGGCCCTTATATGCAGGCCAGTTAGGTTTTGATAATGGAGTTATCAGCCTGTGGAGCATTCCTGAAACTGCATATAAGAGAATAGGAATCATTTTTCATCTTGATCCTTTAATTTTCATTTTAGGAATTTTAGGAATTATTTTATTTTTCAAAATCAGGGGAAGAAGAAATCTTTTATTTTTGTTAATCTTTGAATTATCAGGATTTTTCTTTTTAGTTATGTCTAATAACGGTCTGCAGACACATTATACTACAATGATACCTGTTCTTTGCATATTTGGCGGATTTTCAATAGATTTTATAACAAGAAAATTAGTTAAAACAACCAGTTACAAAATAATGGCATGCATAATACTTATTTTAATTTTGATATTTCAGTTATATATGCTCTACCCTCATTTAAGCTCTCGGTGTGGTGAATGTAAGTTAAGAGAATATGCAATCAAGAACATGGACAAAAATTCTCTTGTTCTTTCAGATTCAAGAACTTACAGAGGACTTACTGTTTTTTTATTTAATGATTTT
>CAYGVK010000011.1:0-14937 GCA_964353375.1 Candidatus Woesearchaeota archaeon | reverse complement strand
AGTTTATGGGAATTAGCAGAATATGCAGGACAAAAACCAGATATGAGCTTAACAGTCACTCTTCCGATTAAAAAAAGAATTTTATATGTCGAGAATATTTTCAAATGAGAGGAGGGTACAAACAATAAAATATCATTAACTTATAAAACAACATCAGTAATCAAATAAAATAACTAAGATATGCAAGAGGTTACATATTATCGAGTAATGATGTATAAAGTTAATAATAAAATTTAAGAGAATAAAAACAAAAAATGGCACAAAAATACATCATCTTTGATTCAGGTCCGTTGATTAATTTTTCAATGAATGGCTTATTAGATTTATTGGAAAGATTAAAAAGAAATTTTAAAGGAAAATTTTTGATAACTAAAGAAGTAAAACAAGAGATTATAGAACATCCTATTAATATAAAAAGATATGAATTAGGAGCATTAATGCTCAAACAACTCCTTGATAAAGGAATAATAGAACTTCCTGATTTAAATGAAAAACAAAAATTTGAATTTGATAAAAAAACATCTGAAATCATGAGTATGGCAAATTCAATGTTCAAGGTAAGAGGAAAAGAGATTCATTTAATAGATAGAGGAGAAGCAGCTAGTCTCGCACTTTCATATATTTTAGATGATGAAAATGTAATTGCAATTGACGAAAGAACAACAAGGATGATATGTGAATCTCCTGAAAATTTAAGAAAATTAATGCAGCAAAAACTTCATACAAAAATAATTCCAAGCATAAAAAATTATGATTATTTCAAGCAATTTAAAGTCATTCGTTCAACTGAATTAATTTACATTGCTAATAAAAAAAATCTTATTGAACTCAAAGATCCAAAAGCATTTGAAGCAATGTTATATGGGCTTAAGTTTAAGGGCTGTTCTGTTTCTTTTGAAGAAATTGACGAACTTAAAAGGATTTCTAAATAACCTTTAAAAACCTATTATTCTAAATATTCTTAGGGGGATATAGTTCAATGTCAGAACACGAGCCTCCAGAGCTTGAGATAGGGGTTAAATTCCCCTTATCCCCATTCGATTCTCTCTGCACCCACTTTTAACCTTAACATTTATAAATTATATATACTTAAAATTTATATGGTAAAAAAGGGGGCTGTTGAGAAAACATCAAAAAAATCTATGTCAAAAACAGACATTGAACAAGTTCTAATTGACAATTTTGTAAATCTCCAAAAGGTTTTAACAAACTTGTCTGTAAGATTTGATGAACTCTCAAATAATATTTCTAAATTATTGCAGTTATTTGAAATCTCTGCAAAGAGTTTCACAGAGAAATATTCTGATTTAAACACAGAAGACATGGCAAAAAAAGTAGATAATCTATTAGACCAAAACAAAACGATAGCGAGAGGAATAATGTTAATAGAGGAAAAATTGAGAACAAGAGAGAATTTTTCTAAACCTATGCCCAGAAATTTCGGATATTAATAATATGCAACATCAAAATTTAAAGGAAATTGCAAGAATTGTTTTCATAAGAAAATTTATAGCAGAAATTCTTTTAAATATAGATAGGGAAAATCAAGTAGAAAAAAGAATAGAAATAGAAAAATTAAAACAGAAATTATTCAGGTCAAGGATTTCTCCTGAAATTGTTAAAGAAATAAAAAAACCAATTTTTATACCATCAAGATATAGCCAGGCATTAGCAAAACCAAGCCATGCATTAATAAAACCAATGCCATTAATAAAACAACCAATTCAGACAAGCCCAGAATTTCATCCAAAACCATATTTTCAGGCTCCTAAATATCAATTGCCTCCTGAAATTCAGCCAACTCCTAAACAAAGACCTCAAGGATTTTCATTAGGAACATTAGATATTTTGCTTAAAGATCCTTTAATACAATCAATTGAATGTTCAGGTGCAAATCAGAGAATTTTAATAAAAAAATCAGGACAAACAAATATAACTCAGATAATCTTAACAGAAAATGAAATAAAACAAATTATAGACACTTTTTCGCAATATGCAAGAATCCCAGCAGTTAGAGGAATATTAAAAGCAGCCGTAGGTGATTTAATAATATCTTCTGTAAGCTCAGAGTTTGCAGGAAGCAGATTTATAATAAATATAATGAGGCCTGTTTTTCAAGAAATGCCTGCTCAACCAAATCAATATTTAAGTTCTCAACAACTTCCTGAAAAAAGACCTGAAACAAAGTTTAATCAATTTCAAACCTCAAATAATTCATATCAACCATCAAGATTACCTAGTTTTAGAAGATAATTAATGTTAAAGACCTACCCACTTCTAGGAAAGGAACCTAAAGATTTTCCTAATTCATTTAGATAAGCATTTCTTATATCTTCTGGAAGATTGTTTAAAACATATGCTCTATGACTTAAACCACTATCCCCCATGCCTACATCATAAGCAATAATAAATTCCATAACTCTTTTAGCAATAGTTTCTTCATCAGGATTTCCTTGTCTTATTTGTCTTGCAACACGAGAAAAATAAGATTTTTGTAATTCTAATGGAAGAGCTCTCAAAACAATTCCTCTTCTACTAGTATTACACATATTAAGAACATGCATCAAATGTCTCACAATACCTGGTTGTTTTCCATCATCACTAAAAATATCTATTAAAGGTTTGTTTTTACCCACTAAATTACTCATATTATATCTTTAAAATTTAGCTTTATAAATATTTATATATTCCAAAATGGATTTTATTATATGAAACAAGAACAAACTAAAGAAAACAAAAAACTAAATTTAATATGCAATAGAAGATTAGAAAAATATTTTTCAATAACAGAAAAAGCATTGCAAATAGCAAAGAAAAATATATCAAAATCTAAAGAAAAAAAACAACAAGCTTATGAAATAATTAAAATGGTTGAATGTTATTTATCAGATGCAAAGCATTTTGAAAAACAAAACCATTATGTAAATGCATTTGCATGTATTAATTATGCACATGGTTGGTTAGATTGTGGTACAAGATTAAAAATCTTTAATGTCAAGGATAATAGATTGTTTAGTGTTTAGTTCTTCCCCTTTGAGCATATACAAAGGTTGCTTTCAATGCTAAATCATTTAAATCTTCCATAAAAGGATTTATATTGCCTGGATTTAAAGTTTTTACTCTACATTCAGCAACAAATGAATGCTCTGCTCTTTTATCTGCTTTTGGTTCTGCTATTCTTGGATGGTTTTCATCAATTTCATTGCAACTACTAATTACTTTCTCTAATAAACCATTAATTTGAACATTTCCAGGAAGGTCTACTCTAAAGAAAAAATAAAGCTCTTTAGTATCCCTATCTCTCCTAAAACCAAAATAATATCTATCAGCTATGTAATCCATAATAACTCTCCCGCCTTTAATAGAAATTCTTGCACCTGTATTTCCAAATCGATTTTTTAGATAATCTCGAACATCTTTATTTAAACTTCCTGTGCTAACAGATGGGTCTACTCCTACCATTCCTAAACTCAATAAATACCTGTTTTTAACTATTTATATACTTCAAAGAACATTTTTAAATCAGTAAATCGTTTATAAGATATGAAAAAAGTGGTTGTTATAAGTTTAGGTGGTAGTTTAATTATTCCTAATAAAATAGATACAAAGCTTTTAAAAGAATTTAAAAGAGTTTTATTAAAAAATACAAGAACATATAAATTCGTTGTTGTATGTGGAGGAGGTTCAACAGCAAGAATATATATAAAGGCATTAGAAGAAAATATCCATTTATCTTTAAAACAACTAAGATATTTACAAGGAAATTTGGGAATTGCTTCAACTCGTTTAAATGCAAGATTTATGACTTATTTTTTTGGAAAAGATGCTTATGAAGGCATACCCCATGATATGAAACAGATTAAAGGGCTTTTAAAACAGCATGATATTGTTTTTTGCGGTGCTTTAAGATATGCAAAAGATGAAACATCAGATGGAACAACAGCTAAAATTGCACATTATTTTCATTCTCCATTTGTAAATCTAACAGATGTATCTGGCTTGCATGATAAAAATCCTAAAAAATTCAAAAATGCAAAATTCATACCTGAAATATCCCACAAAGATTTTTTAAAAATGGCAAATAAAATAAAATTTATGCCTGGACAGCATTTTATTTTAGATCAAAATGCAGCAAAAATAATAAAAAAATACAACATACCTACTTATTTATTAGGAAAAGATATGAAACAATTTCATAATATGCTTAATCATAAAGGTTATATAGGGACTATTATATGCGGGGATTAAGTTAGATAAAGACTTAAATAATATTTATTCTTAAATAAATTATGAAAAAAAGAGCACAGGTTACCTTATTCATAATCTTAGCTGTCTTAATTATTGCTGTAATTATAGTAATATTTTTTGTTTTAAGAGAAAAATCTCCTAAATCTTTTGTTCCTCCAAAACTACAGCCAATTAATAATTTTGTTATGGCTTGTTTAGAAGAAACAAGCAATAATGCTTTAATAAACATAGGAGAACAAGGAGGATATTTCTTTATTACTTCAAATACTCCTTCAATAGAAAATAACATCCCTTATTATCTTTATAATAATCAAAACTTGATTCCTCCTATAAAAACAATTGAACAATCAATATCTGGTTTTATTTATGAAGAATTATCTTTTTGTATATTAAATTTTAAGGATTTTAAAAATGAATATAATATCAGCCATGAATTAAAATCAGTTGAAACAAAGATAAATAATGATAAAGTTTCTATAAGTTTAGATTATCCAATATCAGTTAAAATTGAAGATAGTGTATTAGCATTAAAAGACTTTGCAATAACTCTTCCCATAAGACTTAACACAATTTATAATTCTGCTGACGAAATTATTAATGGGCAAAAACAGTATAAAGGGGAAATTTGTTTAAGCTGTTTATATGATATAGGAGAGCAAAATAAAATTCATATAGATATGTTGGATTATGAAAATAGCACTATTTTTACTATTATTGATGAAAATTCAAAAATAAATGATGAATCATATAACTTTATATTTGCAGTAAAATGAAACACAAAAAATTAATTTTAATTTGTTTGATAATCTTAATTAGTTGTTCTTTTATATTTGCTCAAACTGAAAATCAAAATAATGAAGAAAAAGAACAAACAGAAGTAGAAAATATAGGGAAAATTGTTGGAGAATCTCTTCAAGAAGATTATATAGGAATACATGACATAACCTATTATAAAGAAAAAGATGAAAATATAACAGAATTGGTTTTTACGGGTGATGAAGGATATGTAAAAATAGGAAATAATACTTTTACTAATATTTCTAAACATACTGATGATACAAATGCAAAAATTATCTTGGATAAAAATGGAACTATTCTCGAAGCAGATATAACTGCTAGCGGAGATGCTTCTTTTGTTTTTGGAGAACAAACAATAGATGTTTCAAAAGGAACAAGAGTTATCTATAAAGATGGAGAGCTGAAAATAATTGGAAATAAAGATGATGAAATTAGTTTAGATTATACAATAGAAACAGAAAATGGAGAGGCATTAACACAAACTGCTAATTTAAAATTAATTGATATAGGAGAAATATTTATAAAACAAAACACAATATCTGGAACAAATTTTCAAATAAATGATGTAACAGTTGAAAAAGGAGGATTAACATTGGTTTCAAATGGCTATTTACTTGAAAAAAGCAGTCAAGCAGAGTGGAAAGGGCTTAATTTATTTAATGATGAAAATTTATTATTAGCAACTTCTGAACAAAGATTAGATAATTATGATAATTGGATATTTCCAGAAGAAAAAAGATTGAGGGCAAAGGGAAAAAATTTTGAGATAATATTTGGAGAAGAAAATCCATATGCTAAAATAGATTCTGCAGATATTTTTGCAGTCAAAGCTATTGAGAATTTTGATTTTGAAATAATTAATAGAGATTCTGTAGGAAAAATTCCAAAAGTAACTATTGAAGGAGAATTTGCAATTAATGAAGATTATAAATCTATATATATTGAAAATAACGAGATTTTAATCAAAAAAGAAGGGATTATATTTGGAAAAGCTAAGGTATATTCATCAACAAGTCCAATAGAATTATTAATTAAGGATCAATCTGGAGAACTTAAGAAAGAAAAATATCTTGTCAGTAATTTTATAGGAATCTCTATAGTACCCTTAAATGCTGAAGAAGGAATTAGTGATAAAAGATATGAAGATTCTATTTATTCTATAAGAGCTTTAACAGATTTAAGGTATAATTATCCTACCTTAAAAGATTTTGAGAAAATTAGTGGGAAAAAGGTAAATTATTTTATAGATGATTGGGGAGGTCTTCTTGATAAAGAAATTCCACCCGGAGATATTAGAAAACTCATTGATTTTTATGAAACTCTTCCAGAAGAAGAAAAAAAGAGGATAACCTCTATTAAGATATATGACGAATATTCTGATGAGGCAAAAGAAAGAGGATTAAATAGAGAAATAATAGGGTTATATAATCGTGATGATGGTTCTATTAACCTTCTTAGTTCATATGATTTAAGTGTATCTATATTTAGACATGAAATGGCCCATAGTTATCATGATTTAAGATTAATAGATGATACTAATGTTCCCTCTTTCATCAAAGATAGGGAAACTCTTCGTAAAGAGATTATCTCTTTTGAGGGATTCGAATATTATGAAAAGAATATTCAGGGGAAAAAAATTAGTGAATTAACAGAAGAAGAAAGAAAAATCTATGAGGTTATTGGAGATAAAGTTAAAGAATACAGTGAAATTATTCCAACATCTTATGCTGGCAATAATGAATTTAACAGCCAATGGTTAACAATAGCGGGAGGAAAAGAAATTTATGGTGTTGAAAATTTAATAGAAAAAGATTCTCAAGGACAAGTTATATGGAAAGGAGAAGGTAGCATATTTATTGATAAAGGAAAAGAAGGGTTTGTAAGAGCTTATGGAGCAAAAAACTATGGAGAAGATGTAGCCACATATGTAGAAAAGATTGTAGGTGAGCCCACATTTTTCAAGAAAAATAATTTAATTGGAGAAGGAGCTGACCCAAGATACAAGCAAAAAATAGATTTGCTTCTTGAATATGGATTTATAACAGATGAAGAATATGATGCTGTTTTTCATCCTGAAAAATATGGATTATAATAAATCTCAAGATTTATTAATTCTAAAAACCAATTTAAAGCATGATAATAAACACCTCAAACATAAACAAAGCAAGAACAGAAATTCAAAAAATAAAAAAAGCAGATAAGCAAGAACCAATAATCATAAAAGCCCAGGATGATGAGTTTAACAGGAAAATATTAGAAAATAAAGATATTGATGTTTTATTGTCTCCTGAAATCCATAATAGAAAAGATTTTTTAAAGCAAAGAAATTCTGGCTTAAATGAAGTGTTATGCAAGCTTGCTTCTAAAAACAACATAAAAATAGGCATTGATTTAAATGAAATTAAAAAACTAAATAAAAAAGAAAAAGCAATTATATTATCAAGAATAATTCAAAACATTAATTTATGCAAAAGAACAAAAACAAAAGTTATAATCTTTCCAGAAAACAAATATAAAAAGCAAGATATTCAGGGATTTTTCCAAGCCTTGGGAAGTTCGACTGAGATTTTCTAAATCCTATTAATTTAGTCATTGGCTCGCTTCGCTCTTTGCGCAGAGCTCGCTCGCCTTCTCAAAATACCTGCTCAGTAGTTATTCTTATTATTAATATTATAAAAATATAAGCAAAGAAACGTTAACCCAAATCAAACCCCTTATAAAGTTTTACTAACAAACTTTATAAAATACATCTTCTATAATTTAAAATGCCTGAAGATATTAACATAATAGAATCATTATCTCCTAATGAAAGGAAAATTCTTCCTTATTTAAAAGAATCTTTAAAAATAAATGAAATTGCTAAAAAATCAGGCTTAGACAAAACCTCAATCCATAGATCTTTAGAATTCTTAAGCAACAAAGGAATATTAAAGCTTGATTATGAAAAAACCCAGATAATAGAACTTGGAATAAATGGTATTTTATATAAAAATAAAGGGCTTCCTGAAAGAAGATTAATCCATTTAATAGCAGACAAAAAAACAATTCCATTAAAAGAAGCTCAAAAACAAGCAAAACTTAATGATAATGAATTTAAAGCAGCACTTGGAGTTTTAAAGAAAAAAGCTTTGATTAATTTAATAAATGAAAATATTATTTTTTCAGGAAAAAAACAAGAAATATCTGGGAAAACTTTAGAAGAACAATTAATAGAATCTCTTCCTAAAGAATTTTCAAAATTAAAAGATGAAGAAAAACTTGCTTTTAATAATTTAAAATCAAGAAAAAATATAATAGAAATTAAAGATAAAACTTTTATTGGATTTAAACTCACAGAATTAGGAAAAAAACTTGCTGAAACTGATTTATCTTCATATGATAATTTAATAGAAACATTAACTCCTTCTATAATTAAAACATATGCTTGGAAAGGAAAAAAATTCAGAAGATATGATATTACAAGCAATCTACCTCAAATATCAGGAGGAAAAAAGCATTTTGTCAACCAAGCAACAGAATATGCAAAAAAAATATGGTTAGAAATGGGATTTAAAGAAATGATAGGAAACTTAACTCAAACAGGTTTTTGGAATTTTGATGCTTTATTTACTGCACAAGACCACCCTGTAAGAGAAATGCAAGACACTTTTTATATAAAAAACAAGCAAGGAAAGCTACCTGATAAAAAATTAGTAAATGAAATAAAAAAAGCACATGAAGGTTTTATTAAAGGAAGCAAAGGATGGCAATCTGAATGGAAAGAAGATGAAGCTAAAAAAGTTATTTTAAGAACACATACAACTTGCTTGTCTGCTCAAACCCTTGCAAAAATAGCAAAAAACAATGAATTTCCAGCTAAATATTTTGCATTAGGAAAATGCTTTAGAAATGAAACAATAGACTGGAGCCATGGTTTTGAATTTAATCAAACAGAAGGAATTGTTGTAGATGAAAATGCCAATTTCAGGCAATTGTTAGGTTATTTAATTGAATTTTTCAAAAAAATGGGCTATGAAAAAATAAGAATTCGCCCAGGTTATTTTCCATACACAGAACCAAGCTTAGAAATAGACATATGGAATGAAAAAAGAAAAATCTGGTTAGAGCTTGGAGGAGCAGGAATGTTTCGTCCTGAAGTCACAATCCCCATATTTGGAAAACATATTCCTGTTTTAGCATGGGGCCCTGGCTTTGACAGAATTATTATGGATTTTTTCAATATAACTGACTTAAGGCAGATGTATGCAAATGATATAAATCATTTAAGAAAATTAAAGTTCTGGAGGAAATAAAATGGAAATAACAAAAAAAGCATATAGAAATTTGTTTGAAAAAGTTTTATCAGGAGAAAAAAACTTTGATATTAGATTAGGCGATTTAAAGGTTCATAAAGGAGATATATTAATTTTAAAAGAAATTGATGAAAACAGAAATCCCACAGGAAGAGAAATAAAAAAGAAAATAGGATTTATATTAAGAACAAAAGAACTCCCATATTGGAAAGATGAAGATATAAATAAATTTGGATTTGTTGTAATGCAATTAGAATAAAATGGAAAAGAAAAATGTATCAATGATCTTATTTTATGATAAAGAAGGCAATATAATCTTACAAAGTAGAAAAAGGATAAGTAAACGTGGTGAAGAATATGGATTTTTTGGAGGGCATAAAGAAGGTAACGAGACTAAAGAAGAAACAATAAGAAGAGAAATACAAGAAGAACTTAATCTTAATATTGCAGATTTAGAAGATTTTAGATTTTTCAAACATTTTCATTTAAAGATTCCAGAATTAAATCTGGAAGTAGATAGAGATGTTTTTTTAGCAAAAATCCCAAAAAATATAGAAAAATTAAAAGTTAATGAAGGAGAAATAACAATAATAAAATTTAAAGATGGCTTTAATCTTAAAATGGTTCCGGGAGATGTTGAAATACTAAAAGAAATTTATAAATATTTAAAAATAAAATGACAATCCTAACTTTAAACAAAAAACAACTTGAAAAACAAATAGGCAGGATAGACGAAGATATGCAGAATAAAATATCTATGTTTGGAACACCTATTGAAGAAGTCACAGAAGATGAAGTATCTGTTGAAATATTTCCAAACAGGCCTGATTTATTGTCCTTCCAGGGATTTTCAAGAGCATTATATTGTTATTTAAAAAAACCTAATTTTAAAATATATAAAACAGAAAAACAAGAAAATGATTATAAAGTAATTATAGATAAATCTGTGAAAAAAGTTCGTCCACATACTGCATGTGCAATTGTCAAAAACTTGAAATTAGATGATGAAAAAATAAAAGAAATAATAGATATTCAGGAAAAACTCCATTTAACTATTGGAAGAAAAAGAAAAAAAATTGCAATAGGCATCTATCCTTTAGAAAAAATAAAGCTTCCAATTAAATTCCTGGGAAAAAAACCAGAAGATATTAAATTCCAGCCATTAGAATTTCCAAAAGAAATAACAGGAAGGCAAATTTTAAGCCAGCATCCAGCAGGAAGAGAATATTCTTATTTATTAAAAAACAAAGAATTATTTCCAATATTTGAAGATTCATCTGGAAATATTTTAAGCATGCCCCCTATAATTAATTCTCAATTAACAGGAAAAATAGATGAAAACACAAAAGACGTTTTTATTGAATGCTCTGGCTTTGAATTAGAGTGGCTTAAAAAATGCCTGAATATTTTAGCATGTGCTTTTGCAGATTTAGGAGGAAAAATATATTCAATGGAAATCAATGATTCTAAAAGATTCATATCTCCAAACTTAGAACCTGAAAAAATGCAGTTTTCAGTTGATTATTTAAATAAAAATTTAGGATTAAATCTTTCTGAAAAAGAAATTAAAAAGTTATTATTAAAAATGGGGATAAATTATGAAAAAGAAAAAAACAAGTCAATTGCCTTGATTCCATGCTATAGAACAGATATTATGCATGAAATTGACTTGGCAGAAGAAATAGCAATTGCATATGGCTATGACAAGTTCATTCCGGAAATTCCAAACATTTCAACAATAGGGCAAGAAAATCAAATGGAAATTTTCAAAAGAAAAATATCTGAAATTCTTATAGGCTTGAATTTATTAGAAATATCAACATATCATTTATCAACAAAACCAAAACAATTTAAATTATTAAACAAAAAAAATAATGATGTAATTGAAGTTTTAGATTCAAAAACAGAGAATAATATTCTAAGAAACTCGCTTTTAGCTCAATCAATTAATGTCTTAAGCGAGAATTCAGATGCAGAATATCCTCAAAAAATATTTGAGCTTGGAAAAGTATTTAGTTCAGATGAAAAATATGAATGTTCTGAAACACAGATAAAAGAAACAGAAAAATTATGCATTTCTTTATGTCATGAAAAAACAAATTTTACTGAAATAAAGCAAATCTTGGATTATTTAATGAAAATGCTTAATCTAAATTATAAAATAAAAGAAACAGAAGATAATAGTTTTATAAAAGGAAGAGCAGGCAAAGTAATTATAGAAAAACAAATAGATAATAAAGAAGATAAAAATCAAGAAATAGAAATAGGAATAATAGGAGAAATTAATCCAATTATCTTAAAAAATAACAAGATTAAGATGCCTGTTAGTAGTTTAGAGATAGAAATATCTGAACTTCTTACTTAATCAAGTTTAGAAATAGAAATTAAAGGTTTATTAGACTAAAAACACAAAGAATTAAATTCTTTTATATTTTCTTTTAGTTTATGAATATGTTGAATTCGCTTAATTTTTTATTTCTTCTTTTCTTTATCTTTCTCTTTTTCCATTATTCTTAAATAAGAATGATTTTTTAATATTTTCAATTTAAAATCAAGAGGTTTTAAAACGCCTATTTCATGACTCTTCTTTTCCTGCAGTTTAATTTTAGATTTTATTTGCTCAACAGTCGGTATTTTAAATTTATCTTCCAAAATATTGATATTATAACCTTGGTTTTTTAATTCTTCCACTTTCTTTTTAAGCTGTTCTCTTGTAGAAATTTTTTTATATTTTTTAAACTCCTTAACTTTTCCTTTATAAATTTCCCTTAATGTCTCTAATCTTTTTCTTTTTACAACTTTAAATTCTTTTCTAAGCTCTTTTCTCTCTCCCGAAGTTTTTAGTTTATCATAATCCCTTTTCTTCTCTTTTTTTAAATAATCTTTCTGCTTTTTTACTTCTTTTTTATATTGATAAATTAACTCCCATAATAATTTATCCCTTAAAATCTTAAAATATATTAAAAAGAATAGTATTAATAAGAAAAATATTAATATTATTAACAAGAGATTATCCATTAAACAACTAAATAAACTTCCACATAAATCTGATTTGCACTTGACATTAAAAATAACCTGGATATTTTGGGTTTCATAAGTAGTTCCAACAATCAAGTTACCATTATAAACATCTGGCTGTGTGTCATCATAAGCAAAAAAAGTCACATCAATAACACCTTCTCCCTTTGCTTTTAGAGTAATAAACTTATCTGAAAATAGGACAAAATCTTTTATATCCCCGCTTGCAGAAATAAAAAAGTCTTGAGCAAATTCTTCTGTATTTGTTATTTTAAAACTTGTTTTAAAAGATTCATTTTGTTTTAGCATTATTTTAAAAATTGTCTTGTCTATAGAAAAGTTTTTTTCAACTCTAACTCGTCCCCCATGGTTTTCTTCAGGAGTTTCTTCAGTACTAGTACTATAACCTTCTACTGATAATTTAAAATATCTTATATTATCTCCTGATAAACTTGCAGAATAAGTGCTCGCTGACCTCATATCAACAGAACTTACTAAAATTGTTCTTCCAGCATCTGTTCCATAATCATATAATGTCCCGTCATAACTTCCTGTTTGTTTAGTCCATGATAAAATTAAAGTTCCTGTCTGAGCTTCTGAAACAGAATAAACTAAATTTAAATCTCTTGGATTTGTAGATGCAGACCAAGAATCAATTGAAAGATGTTCTCCTGTACCTAAAACAGAATAAAGATTTGAATAATTGCTTGGATTGCCTGGAACCTTAAAATCATAAACATCAAAACTTTCATTAGATAAACTACTTGTTTTAGCATAAAAATCAGCATTATAGTCATTAACAGCTGCATTTATTTTTAAATTTAGATTTTCAGCATAAACTGCTCCAATTAATAATAAACTTATAATCAAAAATAAATAAACTATTTTTCCCATCTTTTTCATAATCTATATAGAATAAAACTATTTATAAAACTTGCTCAAAAACTTCTATTATCACTCCCTTACGCCCAATAAACATCATTAATAATTAATAAAGGATAGAAAAAAGAAATAATAAGCAAGCTGCTCAATCTAATCAATATTATTAACAAATTTTAAATAATTAACAAAAAACATTATCTAATCAGTATTATTAACATAACAATAAAATCTCAGCTCCACCAACTTAAAATTATTAATATTAATAAGGGGTGGAAAAGCAAGGAAAGTTAAATGGGGTTGGATGTATAGTGGAAAGTGGATGTATAATCATAAGAAAAATATTATTTTTTATGAACATTTCCAGCATCAGAACCACGATATACATTTCCTATTCTCTGTTTTATCCTAAGCAAATCTTCTCTTAATTCTTTATAAGTAGGATTTTTCAAAAGTTCTAATGATGAAGTTGATGAAGTTGCTTCTAAATTTGATGGGGGTGCTGGTGAAGCAAAAGAATCATAAATCTTAGGAACAGCACCAAAAACAAAAAATTTTTTTCTAACACTTGATTCATTAATTCCAGAAACTGTTGGAGGAATTGTTATAGTAATTTCATCATAATCCTGTCCAAAGTTTGTTTCAGTAATTGGAACTTCTTCTGATATAGATAAAGGATTTAAGTTGTATTGTGTAGGATTTCTTCCCCCTATATTCTCATAAACATTTACTATAGATCCTGGAGTAGCTTCAATAGTATATTCTAAATCTCCTGTCCCTTCATTAAAAATAACTCTTTTTACTACAGGATTTTTTACAATCTTACAACTAACATCGCATGTTCCATAAACCTGTCTATTTGGAACATTTTTAACACCAGGTAAATCAACAAATCCACCATTTGTAATAACATCTCTTATATTTTCAATTGTGTCAAATGGTTGTCCTGTCGGAGTATATGCTCCATCACAATGTATTTTTGTGAGGTAAACTCTGTTTGGGTCTGCCACATCTAAAAATTCAAAATATAATTTATTTGGACATGTAACTCCACCACCAATAGTATCAACAACAGATAATTTAGCTTGAAAAGTTGTATCGCTACTTAACGGACGTGCATCTTCTTTTAATTTAACTACATATGGTTCAGTATGACTTTTTAACCATTTTGGGTAAGGGTTAGGAGGAGCTTGTGACCAAGGAACATCAATGGTATCATAGTTCTCATCAGCTCCGTTAAGATGTTCATATCTAACTATACTTCCTCCAATATTATTTTCAGGAGCCCCTAAGTTATCTAATCTAAAATTTTCAGAATCAGCACTTTTCATAGGTAACAAAGAAGCAGCTAATCCTAATACTCCACCAATAATATTCAATAATTTCTTTCTCATAGAAATTCTCATCAAATACTATTTATAAATATTACTATATTAATCTCTTCTAATTAGAGTTATATCATTGTAATTAGACCAGATGAAGTAACCTTCCCAAGCATTCAACGTTCCAGAAGTAATAGAATCGTAATCTCCTACACCTTTATCCCAATACCACATTTCATATTGTATCCACCCTGCACTATCTGCATCCGTTATATTCAATTCAGTTGTCCCATTATCGAACCTTAAATCTTTCCAGTTATATGTTTGTTCTGATAAACTTCCTCCTACGCCTGGAAGAGTTAAATTACCTGCTTGGTTTG
>CAYGVK010000010.1:0-15473 GCA_964353375.1 Candidatus Woesearchaeota archaeon | reverse complement strand
TTATTATTTTATAAATTATTAAAGTATTTTTGGTTTATTAATTTTCTTTATCTTTTTTTACCTTTATCTAAATCAAAAATTCTTGCTTTCCCGCCCTTTTTATATATTCTATATCTTCGTTTAGCTCTTTTATCGCATTTTGATTTTCTTTGGCTTGGAGTTATGTAGGACATTTTAAATTGGAGGAAGATCTGTACAGCATTTAGAATCTATAATCCCTAGCTGTTCATCTAAAAAATTTTTAGTTTCTCCTTCATTTAGGTGTTCATAAAAATAATCTGTAATATATTTAGATATATCCCATTCATAACTTTCACAAGAGTTGACTCTTAAAAAACCGCCCTCACCAGCACACATTTCTTGAAATTCTTCAAACAACAAAGAACATCTTCCTCCTTCTCTAAAAGAAGAACAGAATTTTCTATCTTTTTTAACAGAATTAGCCATTGAGCAATCATCATTAAATTGATTTAGATAATAGTCAATCATCTCATCAATGTACAATTTTTGTCCGCTTACTATTTCAAATTGATTACAACAAAAATCTCTTTCAGAATGACAATATGGCTCAAAATATTCTACAATCTTTGCAGCAAGACTTTTAGCACAGCAATGAAACTTTTCTCCTCCCTGTTCAATTTTAATACTCTCAAATTCATTTTCTGCTTTTACATTTATCTCAGTTTCTAATATTTCTGCACATTCTCTTTCTACCCATTTACCTTTTAATTCCTCTTTGCACATTTGCTCTGCACCTAAAAACACACTCTGAATCTTATAATCACCACAATTATAAGTTAAACATTCTGACTGCGAATATGGACAATCACTTAACTCTTTATAAATTTCATCTTTCCAGCAATAATAATCCTTGCCTCCAATAACTTTTTTAGAACAGCAAAAATCCTTTTTCTCAAGAGCTCTGCATATAAAATCACATGATGCAGCTGCTGCATTTACATCAGCTTCAGGAAGATTTTCCTTGACAGTTCCAATAACTCCTGCTGCTTTTAAAATAAAATATACCACGACTAATAAAAAAGCCAAAAGCAATATCATTCCTAAAGATTTTTCAATAATACTAAACCCTCTTTTTCCTTTTATCATAAATTATAGAAATCTTTAAGTTTTATAAATCTAATGAGAAATTAAAAACGAACTCGTAATTAAAAAGTCTATGGTGCAGGAGTTCCTCCGTCTATTGGTGTAGGAATTGCTGTATTTGTTCCACAAGTATAACCCTTGCAATAACTATTAGCATTAAAACCCCCAGGACAACTGCTTTTTACTTCTTCAATATTTTTTAAATTATCCCATATTTCAGGACTTTGGCATGTCAAATCCTTTTTGGTTCCTAATTCTCTTTTTTGACAACAAAAAGCCTCTTTTAAAGGTCCCCCATTACAAGCAACAATACAACCTGCTTGGACTATTGTTTTTTGCTGAATAGGCAAATTTGCCCAAGTCTCAGAACCAACAACATAGGGTTTATATACAAAAAAATAAAGAACCACAAGTACTGCAGCTATTCCTAAAATTATTCCAAAAATATAAGTCCATTCAGCCCCTTTTTTTCCTTTCATAATCATCTTAACTCTTAGTTATTTATAAACTTTGCTTTTTTAATTTAAAATTCATTTCAATGTTCTTTAATGAATAACCATTATTTTCTTTAATTAAAAACCTCTTTTCTGATATAAGCTTGACATCAAAATAATCATTATCCTTAACTTCAACATTAAAATAATTTAAATTAGCTTTTAGACATTCTTGCATTAATTCAGAACTTGCTTTTTTATCACAATAATTTACAGCCTTCCATATTTCATCAAAACTATTTAATTTTAAGTCATTAAAGCTTATATCAAATAAAAATTCAGGGGTATAAATTATTTCTAATTCTCCTCCTTTTTTTATTTTGGATGTATCTTCTTCAGGATAATCATAAGTAAATTTAGTATCTTTAATATCAAAATTAAATTCTTCTTTATATTTTATATTATAATTAAAATCTCCAACATTATCGCTCATTGCGTCTTCATCTAAATTTTCAAACTTTTGTTTTAAAGAATCTAAAAAAACATTATTTAATCCCGGATCCAGCTTGCAAAAATCATTTCCACAACCTGCATCTATAAATTTATTATTAATTGTCATTTCATTATATTGTTCAATAAGAACATTATAAGCTATATAAAATAAATAACTTTTAAAAGCATCTGCATTCTGATAACTAGGATTATTAGCTAATCCTGTAAAAATAAATGTCTGAAATCTATTTCTAGAATTTATGAAACTAAATATCAAAAAACCCACGATTAAAAGTGCAAATATAACTAATACTGCTGCTGAAATTGTACTTCCTTTTTTATTTTTCATTTTTCTTTTCAAATATTTGAATTACATAATATGAATCTTCAAAAGGTAGAGTTATATAACCCGAACTATAATAATTCCATTGTATATCTTTTCTATTTATATCTATATCAAAAATATATTGTGAACCTGTCTTGCTTATAACATGAAAATAATTATCATAATTAGACCCTTGTGGGCAATAAAAATCTTTATTTCTAAATATAAAAAAACCAATATCTTTTTGATAAACAGAAATTCCATATATTTTTTCATCTGTATCAAAACTCTTTAAAACTTCAAATAAATCTTCTTCAATAATTTCTGCTATAGTTAAAAATCCTTTTTCATTTAATTCTCTGTTTGGATAGTCATCTGCTTTATCTTTATACCCCCTCCCGTTAATCAATAAATATTCAATTGCTTCTTTAATATTTGAATTTCCTAAATTTTCAACTTGATAATTAATTAGATAATTTAATTCTTCTCCGTGATATGCTCCAAAACCAAGTTCTTTATATTTTCCACTAACATCCCCCCCTCCAGGAATTATTCCAATAATCAAAGAAACAATAACTAAAATAATAGACAAAACAACAATGGTTATTAAAGTTGGAACTAACACAAATCCTTCTCCTATTGATGCTTTTTTATTAAACATTTTTCTTTCCTAAATTCTCTCCTTTCTTATTTACTCCAGCAACAACATTTATTTCAGCAAATTCCTTGTCTTTAATTAGGAAAATATTTTTCTCAGAAAATTCAGTTATATCTGCATATTCTTGCTTAACACCTATTTCTAACACTTTTTCTGAATTCAGACTTATCTTAATATAATAATCTTTTTTATTTTTTTCATTTAAATAAAAATCACATGTTTCAATTAAAGAATTTTCATCAGCAAAATCAATCGCAGGATTTAACTTTCCATTATCATTTAAACATTCAATTATCCTATCTCTTAAAATATCTGCTTCAACTTTTCTAACATCTATTGCTTTGCTGTAATATATTGAAATAGAAAATAAAACAGCCATTGCAAATATAAAAAAAAGAATAGCCCATATTGGCATTAAATATTGTGCTTTTTTATTTATCATTTTATCTCCATTTCAAGTTTATTATCAACAACAATCCATGAAACATTAACATTATTAAAATAATCATATCTATAGCCATGTTCCTTTCCTCCAATATTAACCTCAACATATTTTTCTTTATTTGAAATATAAACACTAATTTCTTTCTCTATTTTATTTGAAAAATCAAATGTAAAATTTGTATTAGGTCTTGCAGAATCAATTATTAATGCTATTTTTTTAGCATAAAGTTCCTCTGCAACAATAGATGAATCTTTAACATGTTGAACTCTTAAAAAAACCAAGACTCCAAAAGCAATCACAAATATTATAAAAACAAGTTCTGATAAAACTATATTTGCATCCCCTCTTTTCCTTTTTATCATAACTTTTAAAAGGAAAAACATTTAATAAACTTAACTAAGTTTTTATTGAGAAGCAATTGGAAAACTGGTACATTTTAATTTTTGGATTTCATCAGCATCCTCTTCATAAATATCCGGGAAAAAATAAACTGAATCTCCGCTTAATCCTACATCCGTTACCATATCTATTAAGGATTCACCAGCAGCCGCTCTTACTGTAACAGATACTATAACGTAATTTTTATTAAAATCTATATTTTCCTCATATTCTCTTTTCTCTGAAATATCTGGAAAAAATTTGTAATAACCTAAATCTTCTAAAGCATAATACCTTGAAGGGAGAGCAATACTTATATCATATTCTTCTCTATAAATATACTTAATTAAATATTCCCAATAATTAGCATAATCTTCAATATTTGGCTTATTTTTTAGCATAAAGGTGTACAGTAAAGCTAGTGGAATTGCACCTTCATTTTTCAATTCATCTGAAAAACTAATTCTATGAGTTAGAGAACAATAGTATTCTCTATTTGATGTAACAGGAACATATAATGAATTTCCTTCATCTAATATCCAATGAGATTCTGCAATTTTATCTGCAAGTGCTTTTAAAACTTCATCTTTATTTTTAACCTGAATATATCCTATTTTGCTTTTATCATAATCCTTAAAACTCAAACAATTTTTATCATTAACATATATACATACATTTATTGTTTCACATTGCAATGGAAATTTATCCATAACAACATTATGAACTGCAAAAGCAGCAGCCCCCCTAGCCTTAACACTATCTCTGCAAGCTTCTTTGTCAATTCCTCCTTGAAGGTTAGGAACATTATTTGCCCATGCATAAGCAACAACAACTAAAGACAATATTGCAATTATTAATAAGATTATGACTGTTTGTGTCAAAGCTTTTTTATTTAACCTCATTTTATTATTCCTCCAATTTTCAAACTAACAATCAACCCTATTACTAATACAATTACCCAGACAATTATTTTCATAATCATGTTTTCAAGTCCTTTTTTGTTCATTTTAATAATAACCAAATTCAACTAGATATGTATCTAGAACTTCCTTCCCCTTTGTCATTTTTATAGCTTTCATTGTTATTTTTTTATTCAAATTAATAACATGCTCATCAACTACAGTACTACCACTCTGATATATATTATAAGTCCTAAGGTTAAAATCAACACATTTTAGATATTTTTCCATTTCAGATTCAGAAGGAGCTTCTGTCCATTCTGTCCTAAAAGGATATTTATTAGATATATAAAAACAATTTCCCTGAGAATAAAGGAAATAATTTTCAGGGTATTCAGTCAAAGTAATTGTTTCAGATTCCTTAGTTTCATATACTCTTTTTGCAGTTTCTGCTAATACATCTAATGCTTTTTCAGCAAGAGATTCCTCAATTGTTAAAGCTTGATTTTGAACCCCTATTAAAACTTTCTTTTCTCCATCCTCTATTATAATAATATCAATAGGAATTCTTGTAAATTTCGCTTGATTTTTACTTTCATCAGGATTTATTTCACTTTTTATAATTGGCTCAAAACTAATTTTCTCACAAACAGACTCTTCTGTATCAAAGCCACCTACACCAGGAGTTGTAGTTGCTTGTCCTACACATAATTCCCCCCCTGTTTTTTCATATAAATACCATGATTTAGGTCCATAAACCATAGTTGTTTCGTAATAAGGGGGTTCCAAAGCTTTCTCAGAAGCTTTTATTATTGCATCTAAAGTTTCTTGAGCTCTTTTCATATCATCTCCTGAACCTGAAAATATTGTAACAAAAATTAAAACTAACAATCCTATAATAAAAAGAAAAACAGCAACTGCTATAATCATTTTTCCCAATTCTTCTGTTATCCAGCTAACCCCTTTTTTATTTTTCATTTTAAGGCAGGTTTTTAAAAATTGACATTATATCTTTCCATCCGCCAAAAATAATCCAAAGTGTTAGCCCTACAATTAAAGCAATTAATACAAGGGAAACCAAATTCTTCATTTCCATTTTATTTTATCCATAATTTATACCTAATAGCCTTCCTATATTAACTCCAAACAAAGGCAAAACAACAAATATTATAAAATAAGCAACTAAAACAAAAATAGCCAAACCTATTATCCATCTTCCACCTTCTTCATTCCAAAATTCTCCTCTTTTTTCTTTCATAATTATAATTATTAAGTTTAATTAATAAATCTTTGTTTTTATTTTTTACTTGCTCGCTTCGCCCTCTTGCACATCGGGCTCGCTCGCCTTTTACATTAATCAAATACAACTTACGCATCGGGCTCGCTCGCCTTTTTAATTACTCTAACCCCATAATTTCCTCTTGCTAAATTATTCCGCAACTATGCTACGATTATTAATAATAAATAAAACCTAGGGAAAGTCAAGTAAACTATTTAACCATTAATAAAAAATATTAATAATATAATAAATTTATCTACCCAGCAGTCAATCCAGCCAAAGCAAACTTTGTCAATACAGAAAGCAATAAAATTGAAACTAATGCTGTTATTAAATAAAAAGTCATGCCTATTATTAAATTTCTTCCTGTCTGGTTTGTTTGTTTTAATTTATCTTCTCCTGCATCAACAGTAACTAATGTTCCTGTTAAAATAAAAATTATTTCTATAATATAAATTCCAATTGAAATTTGCAAAAAATAAGGAGGAATCATAACTTTTAAATCAAAAATATTCATAATAGAAGCAACACTTCCAAATGCTCCTAATTCAGTGCTTCCAAATCCTTTACCCATTAATTCGCTTAAAACCCCTAATATTCCTGTTATCATTGCAGAAAGTCCAACAACAATTCCTGCTAACAAAGGAGCTAAAAAAGTCATATTGCTTTTCATATCACTAACAACATCTGCTAATAAATCTTCTAATCTGTCATTAATCTTTTTAATATTCTTGACATATTGTGAAATAGCCATTAAACTCTGTGCAGCTATTCTTAATCCTTTCTTGACACTTTCAACTAAAATCCTCATTGAAGTTGCAATTAAATTGCTTGGATAATAAAGTATTGCTCCTCTTCTTTTATTGAATATAGAATCTTCCAAGCTCATTCCCATTGACTGTATATTATTATTAACTAATTGAAAAAATTCAGAGGTTTTCTGTCCTCTTGTTGCTTCTGCAACTTTTGAAAAAGCTAATTCAGCAGGAGTTCCGTCTCCAATTCTGTTTCCTAATGTAAACAATGAATTTGAAAATTCATTTTCCAAATCTTTAGTCTGATTTCTTGTCTTTATTATTTCTCTTGTTTTTAATCTATATGAAATTGCAAAAAACAATGCAAAACTCAAGGGAACAAGCAAACTTAAAATCAAAGCAAAATTCCCAAATGGCCCAACTAAGCCATTAGGTGTTTCTAAGAATTCAAACATCTTTCCTGTTCCTAAAAATCCTAATCCAATTTCCTGAAAAGTATAATCTAAATTAAAATACATAAAAATTAAAGGCAAAATTCCAATTAAAAAAATAGGAAAACATATTAAAAAAGATATTAAATAAGGTTTCTTGGATTTATATTTAGAATACAAGGGATTGTTTTCTAATAAATCAGTTTCCCCATATCCTCCGGGCCTTTTAAGCATTACTTCATTAGTTAAATAAAAAACCAAAAAAGGAATAATTAAATTAAATAAAACAAAAACATGATACCATTTTATTAATCCTTGTAATAATGTTGAAGCTAAAGGCAATAAAGCTAATCCCAAAGTAGGAAGAACAATTCCCATCATATACAAATTAGTTAAAGGAGATTTTACAGAATGACTATATTTCAGCATTTTATCATATACCCCGTCTAAAATAACCTGCAAAGCTTTTTCTAAAATCTCAACTCTTCCTGACTCGCTTGGTTCAAACAAACTGCTCTCAATTAAATGAAAACTTTCAATAAACTCAATGCTATAATCTTTCCATCCATCTAAATAATAATCCAGGCTTTCTTTAACATTTGAAAATTTTCCTGTTTCAACATCCCACAAAACTTTTTTTAAATCCAAACTCAATGGAGCCTGAATATGCTGGCTTACAAACTGAACTGCTCTTTCTAAATTAGAAGTATGCTTCATATAGACAACAGTATAAAGAATAGCTGGAACCATTTGTGCACTTGCTCTTAATCTCCATTTATTAGCAAGTCTGTCTGGCATTGAGTATATATAATAAAATATAAAAAAACTTCCAATTAAAATTAAAACTAAAAACAAAACTGGAAAAACATTTGTTATTAAAAAAATACTAACACTAATAAGAGTCCCTAAAAAGAAAACCAACAATAAGCTTGTAAAAGCTAAAGTAACAACCTGGCTTGCACTTATATTTAAATGAGCTATCTGAAGTTTATCTCCTATTTTTATTTCATCTTTTTGGCTTAATCTTAATTTAACAAAATTACCCAATGAATTGCACCATTTTTCAAATCTAGAAAACTCAGGCATCATATCTTGCTTAAACTGAGAAAATTCTCTTGAAACTTCAGGATTTTCATTAGAATTAAAATTATTAGATGGATAATAATCTCCAATCTCATGCTCTATTTTTCTTGAATATTTTCTTAAAACCTCATTTACATCCATTTTATTTTTTATTTCCTCTTTTTCTTACTTTCCTTAAATTTATTTAACTTTAAAAAATCTATTATTGCTAAATTAACAACTTGTTTTTTATTAGAATATACAAAATTGCTTTTCTCAATAAATTTATCTATTTCTTTTAGCAAATCTTTATCTATCTTAACAACAGCATTATTCTCATTTTTTGAGTTCATAGTTACTTTAAGTAACTAAAAGTAACTTATAAATTTAACTATTAAACAAATTAAGTGTTATGCTGATGAAACATAAACAATACTTCCTAAAGGCATTTTAAATTCAACAGAATTTCCACTTGATTCAAAATCTAAATCTTTTACATTAACATCTTCAATTCTCCAACCAGTTGAAGGATCTCCTGATTTTGAATACATAACTTTAACATTAACATTTGAAAGACTACCTGGAAATGTTAATTTAATCTCTCTTTCTTTATCTGCATTTAATAATAAAGCTTGTTTTTTTGAAGCTAAGACATATAAATTAAGGACTCCTATATTAACATTTGTTCTATTGCCTGATTCTCTTACATCTGCAAACCAATTCAAAACTCTGTACATAGGTTTATCTGTATCTGAACATTTACTACCATGCCAATGTATAATATCACTTCCTGCATCATTTAAATAATTATAACCACATAAAAAATTAAATGCCTGGTTGATTCCATTTTGAGCAGCCCCATAATTTGCATATCCACTCTCTCCTATAATAACTTCTTTGCCTAAACTTTTTAATCTTTGAATCTCATCAATTATTGCTTTATCACCAGTCCTGTTACACATTTCAGCAACTCCTTCAACTCCACTTCTCCACCTAAAATAATCATCAGGATTTGTGGCACCTGCTTTTTTTACACTAATAGAAGTCCATTGATCATACCCTCCCATAACATCTACTTTACATTTTCCACTTGCATTCACTCCTTGAATAATTATATTTTTATAGCCTTTTGGTTCATTTATAGGATAATAAAAATAGTGAATTTGTTTTCCTCCTATTGATATATTTAAGTCAGATGGTCCAAGCCACATATTGCTATACAAAGAAGCAGTGATAGTCAAATCTTCATTATTCAATGTTAATTCATTTACAGATTCATAAACATTTCCAGAGCCCATCCAGCCAATAATATCATCACTTAACCAAGGATTAGTCTTAAATCCTGAGTAACTATGAATATCAACATAATCAATATTATTTAAAAGATTGTTTATAGGATCATTTGGAAATTCGTCACTTGTAGGAACTAATTCATTATAAATATATTTGTTTGATAATCCATTTTCTATCATTTTTACATTCAACTCATTATGATAGTTTAAAGAAGCCTGCCAATTTATAGTCGCTTTACCACCCCATGCATCAGGCACATTCCAAGGCTCATTTACATATTGCCAATAAGGCTCCCATCCAAGTTCATTTTTTATTTTTACAGCTTCATCTGCAACAAGAGATTCAAAATTAGGCTGGTCCCATCCTAAAACAGTTTTATTAATTCCTTCAGGATCTAATGCCCACCATATAAATAAATTATCTTTATATGGAGTTAAAACCTCTCTTAATTCATCAATACCTTTACCTAACCATATATTATATGGTACGTTTATTTGAATAGGACTATCTACTTCTAATCTTAATGAGTTAATATTCCAATCATCTTTAACATCTAAAATATAATCTAAACAAGCTAAAGAATACCAATCAACTACTCCAAAACCAGCCCAGTTATACTGTGCATTATTACCAATAGAAATAAGAATTTGTTCTTTTTTATTAACTATTGTAGAACCATCATAACTTGAACCACTTGGACTTTCGGAAGGATTTAAGCTTTCTCTAAGAATATCTTTGCCTTTGTTTGTTTTTTCTAAATAAACTAAACTAACTTCAATTATATCAGAAAAATCTGATAAACTTGGTTTAACATCATTTAATCTAATTTTATAAGTTAGCGTTTCTAATTCATCAGGCATTAACCATTCATCTACAAAAAAATCAGCAATATAATTCATTCCATTTTTATGTTTTAAGATAAACTCTAAACCATTTAATTCTCCTTTTCCTATTTGTCTATAAACAGTAACCTCTAAAATATCATCCGAGGTACCAATATCATTATCAGCCCCTGGGTTTAAATAAACATGTTTAACTTCTACATTAATTGTTGGGATAGTAATTTCATCTTCTACATTTTTCATGCTTGCCCTAAAAAAATTCCAGAAAATAATTACAAGTGCAATTGCTAATAAAATTAATAACACAATAGTTATAACCTGGGATTGTGCTCTTCTTTTAAAAAATCTTTTATGTTTAAAAATAATCCTTATTTGCATAATCTAAATAAATAATTTGAATTAATAAAGTTATTCGCTCGTGCTCCTACACATCGCACTCGCTCATTATTATTAATACAGCAAATAAATGACAAAAATAAACTTAATCAATTTTTTTCCCTTGAATTTGTTTTTTCAACCAAGCTTGCCATAATGGAAAAACTTTATCACTTACAGGCAACCCAACATCTTCCTGAACTTCTTTTGAAAATTCATAAAACATATTATTTGACAGACTATTAAATCCTGCTTCTAATATTTCAGGTATTTGAAATTTATTAGACAAATCAACAATTTCTTGCTTTATTCTTGCTCTTAATAAAATATTATCATAAACAGCATTCCAGTTTCCTGCCCATCCCTTGACATTTCCTGCAATTCCTTTTATTATCTCGCTATCTCCATTAATTAACTCGTCACTTGGTTCTAATTCATCTTTTTCAACATTATATTTTAACAAATCAACAAAACCTTTTTCTTCTAATGGATCTGTTGTCCATTGTTTTCTTACTTCTGCTAATTGAACAACTCTTTTAAATGATTTTAAACCATCAGGAGTTTTAACAGGATTTGCAACTAATATGCAGTCTGTTGCTTTAAAACTTGTAATTGGAACTTTTAAATCATTTACAACTCTGTCAAAAACAGCATAAGGAGAGGCTCCATGTATTGTTCCTGCAACAACATTTGCAAGAGCTCCTACTCTCATTGCTTCATATAATGCCTGAGCCTCTAAACTTCTAATTTCTCCTACAATTAAAGAAGAATCTCCTAATCTTAAAGAAGCTCTTATTCCTTCATCAGCCCCTACTTCTGTGCTTGTTTTTAATAAAGCCCCTCTTACTTTCATTCTTAAAACATCGTATTTTAATTTTCTCAAAGCTTCAATAGGAAGCTCTAAAGTATCTTCTAAAACTATTATTCTATATTTTGGCATAATTTCTAATAACAAACTTCCTAACAAAGAAGTTTTACCTGAGCTTCTTGTTCCTGCAACTAAAATAGTTCTTGCTCCGTCTATTAAAAAACTCAAAAGCCCTGCTGTAAAACTATTAATCATTTTATTATTAATAAACAAAGGCAATGTCCATGGAAGTTCTCTGTGCCTTCTAATAGCATATGCTAAACCATTTGGAGACAATGGTTGTTGTATAATTGCAATTCTTGACCTTATATCACCTATAGTTAAATCAGTGTCTAAAATAGGATTTGCTTCATCTAATGGACGCCCTGAAATCATCCTAAATTTAGCTGCCCATGAATCTGCATCTTCTCTGCTTGGTATTATATTTGTAATGCATTCATCAAATTCAGAATGTCTTAAAAAAATTGAATTTAATGAAATAGGTGCATTTAAAACAATATCCTGCAAATTCCTGTCTTGCAAAAGCACCTCTATTAAACCAAATCCAATAGTATGTCTGACTAAAATAGTTGCTAATTTATTTAACTCATCATAACTTAATTTTATTTTTCTGGCCTCTCCTAATTCATTTAATAAATCTCTTGAAACATTTAAAAAAACCTGTCTTGTTTTTTCAGGATCTGTGAATTCCTCTGCTTTTGGCTGGTGTTCAATTAAAACATTTCTTGCAAGGTTCAATAAAATATGCTGTTCTTCAGTCAGAGAATATTCAGGAGGCATTAAATGATATAAATATTTTGCATCTTCTTGCCTTTTCAAAATTGTAACAACTGATTTATCAAAACCTTTTCCAATTTCATATTGCTTGATGATTTCAGCATCGTCGGGCAAGCTCGCGACTAATCTCGTGAATGTAAAATTAGGAATGCTGTCTGCTCTGAAAAGCTTTGCATAAATTTCCTTAACACTATAATCATCTAAATATTTCTTAGCTTCTTTGATTAAATTTGTGTTTTCCAGTAAAGATAAAAACTTGTCTAAAATTCTTTGGTAACCCATATGGCTAAAATCTTTTTCAGCCCTTGATTTTTCTAAACTAAAAATCCTTTTTAATTCAACATAACATGAAATCGGATCTCTTTTCAGAGTCAATAATAAATAATTTAAATCATTATATCTTTTGCTTAATTCATTTCCTTGTAGTTTTTCAGGTGATAAAATTTTTTCCTGTTTTATCAAATACAAATATAAATTTGCAATTTCATGCAATAAAAAAACCTGTGGAGAATCATAGCTGTAATTTCTCTGCTGTACAAAAACAATCCTTGAAACATCGGGCGACTGGATTAGCAAATCAACAGTTCTTGCCATTACTTCTGGATTCTCTGCCAAACTAGGAACATAATTAGCTCCAAAATAATTAACATAAATTGCCTGTGTTCCTGCTTCATTAACTACTTCATATGAATATATAGGTGTTCCTGGTTTGAATAACATTTTAATTTCCTCTTTTATATCTTCTTTTTAAAGAAAGAAGTCAGTCTTATTAAAATTTATGTATAATCTTGTATAATGATAAAAATAATAAGTATTAATAAATATTATTTAACCAACAAAAACAATATAAATAATATCAGTTTATTTTTAATAGATAATAAGAAGAACAGGACAATAACAATTTTAAACCCCCTTCCCCTTAATATAAAAAAGAGAATTTATAAAATGGAACCTCAGTCTCAAAATCCATATGAAAATTATTTGACAGAGTTTAGCACTCGTTTGACAGACATTGAAGAAAAACAGAGATTAATAAAAGACAGAGTTTTGTTAATTGGTGAAAATTTAATTTCTTCAAAAGAAGAACAAGAACAGGAAATGTTTGAAATTAAAGCAGAATTAGCAAATTTAAATCAGGAGATAAAATCAATAAAGCAATTGCTTGCACGAATAATAAATACAATTCCAGAGCTTGCAAGAAGAGCAGAAATAGAAATAATTCAAAAGCAGTTTGATATGTTCGAACCATTAAAATCAAAAATTAAAAAATAAAAACATATTAAAAACCCAAAAACTTAAAATAAAGATAAAAAAACATGGCAATATTGGAAAAAGTAATGCAGATGAAGCAGATGAGAATAAGTGATGTAGGAATTATACAGGAATTAAGACAAGAAGGATTTTCACCAAGAGAAATAAACGAAGCCTTGTCACAGGCAAATATAAAATCTGCTGTCAATAAAGAAGATTTATATTCAAATCAAGAATATATGCAGAATCCCCCAATAAATGAAACAAGTGAAATGCAGCCAAGCATTATGCAAAAACCACAGCCTCAAGAACCACAATATACAAAACCAATCCAGTCTGAACAATATGCCCAACCACAATATCCAGAAACAGATTATTATCAGGAATATCAGTCAGTTCCTCAGTTAGATATGGAAACAATGGGAGAAATGGCAGAACAGATTGTCAAAGAAAAAACAGAGGAAATTAAAAAACAAATTTTTTCACTTGCCAAATTTAAAAAAGAACTTGAAATAGAAATACAAAGGATAGAACAAAGACTATCAAAAATAGAAAATTTATTTAATGAACTTCAGATGGCTATTTTAAATAAAGTAGGCGATTATGGAATAGATATTAAAAATCTGGCAGATGAAATGCATCAAACACAGAAATCTTTTTCAAAGATACTTAATCCAATTGCAGATAATATACATGAATTGCAAAAAATAACAAAAATAAAAGATTCCAAAAAAACAAAAGGAGGTAAAAAATCTCAAAATTTTGAAGATTATCTAAGATAATGGAATCTGTAACAAACCAAAGGGATAATCAAACTACAGAAACAAATGAAAACGTAAAAGTAAAAATAAAAAAAATAGGAGTTTTATCTTTAGGAATTAATTTTTTGATTGCAAATATTATTTTTGGTTTTATATCAGGGCTATTATTTGTTATTCTTATAAGCCAGTTTGCATCTTTACAAATTCCTTTTTTAGAAAGTTTAACAGTAATAGGATATTTATCCTTGATAATATTTCCGGTTTTAGGAGCAATATGCGGGTTTATAACAGGCATAATAATAGCACTTATTTATAATCTTGTTTTAAAAATAACAGGTGGATTAAAAATAACATTAAAAGAAATTTAATCATTTAGAAGAACCACCCGGGCCTTTTATCATCCATGCAATTAAACCAATTAAAATTAAACCAGCAATAATTGCAGGCATAGACTCTCTCCATTCATATCCTACAACAACACCTGTATTACTTAATGCAGAAAATATAACAATAAGGGCAACTATTCCTCCTATAACAATAAATATCCATTTATATGCTGTAGTATCTCCTTCTTTAGCAAACAAACCAATTAAAATCAAGGCAACTAATAAAATTGAAATTCCTACTCCTGCATATGGAAAAATTGTTCCAAAAAAATCAGTTACAAAACCAAACTGCAAAGACAATAAACCAACAGCAAGAGCGATTACTGCATTAACTCCTTTATTTGTTCCTAAAAATTGTGCTTTAGCTAATATTCCAAAAACAACTGCAAAAACTAATAAAAATGGAAGTAAATAATCAAAAACACCTATCTTATCCCATTGATTTAAAATATCGCTTATATCTAAATTAAATCCCCTAGATGCTAAAAAAATTATATAACTTAATACCATTTTACCCTTTTATAATACTTATAAAAAAATCTTATTTATATATATTTCGTTTGTAAACAAACGAAGGATTACCCGCTTGCCCTCCTGCGCATCGGGCTCGCTCCACACCCATCAATCCAGTAGTTATTATAATTATTAATAATACAAC
>CAYGVK010000009.1:0-15828 GCA_964353375.1 Candidatus Woesearchaeota archaeon | reverse complement strand
TTTTCCAAATTTTTTTGCAAGTTTTTGAATTTGCTTTTGAGAAAGTCCTTGTTCAGGGTCAATATCTGAAAGATTTCCTGAAGTCATTTCTTTTAATAATTTATATTGTTTTAATAATTGCCTTATATCAGAAGTTGAAGCTCCTGAGCCCTTTGCAATTCTTCCTAATCTTGTTGTTTGTTTTTCTAATATTTCTGGATTTTCAATTTCTTCAGGAGTCATGCTGTCTATTATATAATTCCATTTTTTTAGTTTTTCTTCTTGGGTTCCTAATAAATTTTCAGGAATTTTTGCTTTTCCTAAACCAGGAATAAAGCTTGTTAATTTAGACAAACTTCCCATTGAAGACATTGATTTTAATTGAGTTTGCAAGTCTCTTAAATCAAATTTTCCTTTTTCTAATTTTTCTTTTATTTTTTGCTGTGATTTTTCATCAATTGCAGACTGAACTTTTTCTAATAATCCTTGCAAGTCTCCTAATCCTAATAATCTGCTAATAAATGATTCAGGATCAAAAGATTCAATTTCATTCATTTTTTCTCCTGTTCCTATAAAAAACACAGGAGCAGAAGTTTCATTGCAAGCAGTTAAAGCTCCTCCTGCTTTTGCAGTAGAATCCATTCTTGTTATTATAACCCCATTAATAGAACATGCTTTTTGAAATTCAGAAGCTTGTTGTTTAGCTGCTTGTCCAATATCTGCTTGAATTACTAAAATTATATAATCTGGCTTAATTAAAGATTCTAAATCTTTGATTTCTTTTATTAAATCTTTGTCTAAAGAATGTCTTCCTGCTGTGTCTATTATTACTAAATCATAATCTTTTAACTGTTCTTGGAATTTTTTATAAATTTTTAAAGGGTTTTTTTCATTTTTATCTATAAAAACAGGAATTTTTGTTTTAGAGGCTAATTGTTCTAATTGTTCTGGTGCTGCAGGACGATGAACATCTAAACCTAATAAAGCTGTTTTATGCCCTCTTTTTTGATAATAAGAAGCAAGCTTTCCTGCTGTTGTTGTTTTACCGCTTCCATATAATCCTAAAAGCATGATTTTAGTATGTTTTTTTAACTGAAGCTCGTGTTTTTCTTTGCCTAATAAGTTCAGAATTTCATCATGCAATAATTTTGTTAATTGTTCTCTTTTTTCAATGCCTTTTATTTTTTCAGATTCTGCTTGTTTTTTTATTTTATCTCCTATTGACTTGACTAAATGAATATTGACATCTGCTATAATTAATGCTCTTTGAAGTTCTTTTACAATAGAATCAATTGTTTTTGTATCAATAAATATAGCTTTAGCTATTTTGTCAAAAGTATTTTTCAATGCATTTCCAAATTTTTCAAGCATAAATAAGTTAATCAGAAAGGGTTTTTATGGGTTGCGGTTATGCTTAGAGTTCAGTTTGTTCGCCAGCTGTTAATGCAGATTCCCTACATCTCTTTTGGTATTCACAGCCTCTACATTCAATATAGCTTCCTATTTTCATTTTTATTTATTTTTTCTTGCTTTATGAATCAGATCAGGAACATCTTTTTCTTTAATTCCAAGTTTTTGAGCTCTCTTTGCTCCTTCTTTAGCTATTATTTGAAGTTCGCTGATTAATTCTTCTTTTGAAGGTGTTGCAACTTTCTTTAGAACAATACTATCTCTTCCACTGACTACTGCAAAGATAGTTCCTTCTGAAGCATGTATTTCTGTTCTTATATCTTGAGGTATTACTATTTGTCCTTTTGAAGACATTTTTATCATTTCAACAGCCATTTTGCCTTTCTCCTTATTTCTTATTTTCTTATTGTAAGATATGCTTATTTATAAGCTTTTGGGTTTTTCAAGCATAAATAAGTTAATCAGAAAGGGTTTTTATGGGTTGCGGTTATGTTATTCTTTGACAATATAGTTATATACCCTTTTTAAGGTCATCCTGTTGCATGGATCTCTTTTCTAAACTGTTCTTGTTCTTCTTTATATCCTAAATAGAATTTTTCATCTACACAGCAGGCATGAATATGAGCATTATGACCCCTTTCTGCTCTATCAACACCATATTTTTCTTCAAAAGAATAAATTTTAGGGTAAATGTCATCAAGAATATGCTTAAATATTCCTCTCCTAGCTTCCCTATCTTTAGCACGATCTATTTCCTCAAAAATTGCATTTAATTGTCTAACAAGTCCTTCATATTCTCTTCCATCATCAAATGCTTTAAGAGCCATAAAATATTAATTAAAAAGAGGTTTATATTATTTATTGTAATCAACCCAACAGCTCCCCTAAAAACTTTTCCTTATTGAAAAGTTTCAAGTCATCATATTTTTGCCCTGTGCCGAGATAAAAAATAGGTTTATGAGTTGCATAGCTTACTGAGATTATTGTCCCGCCTTTTTCATCTATATCTGCTTTGCTGAGGATTGAGCCATCTATTTCAATTGCTTCATTAAAAGTTTGTGCTTGCTCAACTGCATCATTTCCTGCTATTGATTCTGCAACAAATATTTTTAAATCAGGATTTGTTACTCTTGAAATTTTTTCCATTTCATCTATTAAATTAGTTTTTGTATGCATTCTTCCTGCTGTATCTATTAAAACAACATCTATATGATGTTTTTTTGCATATTCAATTGCATCATAGGCAACTGCAGATGGGTCTGCCCCATAATCATGCTTTATTAATTTGACTTTTAATTTATCTGCATGAATTTGAATTTGCTCGATTGAAGCTGCCCTGAAAGTATCAGAAGCTGCCATAACAACTGAAAAATCATTTTTTTTAAGCAAATGAGCAAATTTTGCAATTGTTGTTGTTTTTCCTGTTCCATTAATTCCAAAAAATAAGATTACAAATGGCTTTTTATCCTGTGATTTTTTTTCTTTAATAGCGTCTAAAGGATCATCTGGCTCAATTAAAATTTCATTTAATGATAATTTAAGCTCTTTCATAATCTCAGATTCTACTTTATCTTTAGAAATTTCTTTTCCTATTAATTTTTCAGATAGTTTTGATTTAATATTTTCAACAGGTTCGAGAGCAACATTGTTTTCAATTAATAAAAATTCCAAATCATTAAAGATTTCATTAAATTTTTCTTGTGTTATGTTATATGAAAATTTTGATTTTAATCTAGCAAAAAATCCCCCTCTCTTTTGTCTTTCACTTTTGATCTCTTCAAATGTTGGAGCTTCTCTTGTTGAGATCTCTTTTTGAATTTTGTATTCAACTTTCTCTATTTCTTTTTTATTTTTTTCAGTAACTCCTTCTTCTATTTCTTGCTCAACTTCAATAGCAGATTCATGCTCTTTTATTTCTGGAAATTCCTCAATTATTCTTTCATGTTTTTTTTGTCTTTTTTCCTTTATTTTTTTCTTAATTTCTTTTTTTTCTTTTTTCTTTTTCTTTTCTTTTTCTGGAGTTTCCTCTATAATTTTTTTTGACTTTCCTAACCATTTCTTTAGTTTTTCTTTTAAAAATTTGAACATATTTTAATTAGGATTAAGTTGTTTATAAATAATTTGAATTTAAGTATAATAAAGGTTATAAATAGATATAATTTTATAGTGAAATGATAACTTATAATGAGCTGTATGATGCTTTGAGAAGAGAGAGATATTCAGAGCAATTACAGCCAATACCTAAGAATTTCATTAAAGAAGTCGCTGCTTATTTAAAAGATAAGAAGGAAATGGTGAACAAAGATGATGATGAATTTTCAGATGCTATTATAAAAACTAAAAAACAATTTGAAAATTCAATTGCTATATTTAAAGAATTAATGTTAAGAAGAAAAAAGAAAATTTTAGAGTTATCTTTTATTGCAACAGAAACTGGAATTTCAAAGAGGGATTTTGAAAATATGTTGAAAGTAGAAAAAGATGCTTTTGATAGTATAATGAGCAGTTTAGAATTATGTGATAAAAAAATTGAAAAACAATTAAAAGGTGTAGATGAAACAGAAGAAAAGAAAAATAAGATGATTGTTTTTACTGAAGATGTTGATGAATTTTTGGATTTAGAAGGAAATAAGCTTGGTCCTTTTAAAAAAGGAGATTTTGCAAATCTTTCTTCAGAGATTTCTAATATCTTAATAGTTGATAAAAAAGCAGAGGATGTTGTTGAGGAAGAAGAATAAAAATTATTGAGTATTTCCTACACCAGAATTATAACCATCTCTTTGTAATGTGTGTGCATATTTTATCTCCATTCGTCTTACAGCAAATTCTGCTCTATTTCTTGAAAGACCAACTTCAAGCCCTACTTTTTCTATAAGTGTTTCTCTATTTAGTCTTGGTTTTTCAGGTGAATTCTGGAAATATTCATACATTAAATCTGCTCCAGCTTCCATAGTTTCTCCTAATTCACTTCTAGTTTTTGGAGTTTCTGGTAATTTATTTGCCATAATTAATTTTATAGAAACACCTTTATAAATCTTTTGTTTGTTGTTACTAATAAGTGCGAAAAGCCTCCAGAGGGATTTGAACCCCCGACCTACTGCTTTCTTGTTTTATTAGTACAAGGCAGCCGCTCTACCACTGAGCTATAGAGGCATACTTCATTAAGAAAATTTTTGTTTTTAAAGTTATTTGTTTTGTTGTTAATTCTATTATCTTATGATGATTAGTATTTGTAAGAATAATTGGTTTATTCTTCTTTTTTTGTGTTCTTTTTTGTTTCTTTAGTCGTTTTTTTAGCGGCTCTCTTTTTTTCTTTTGTTTCAGGCTCTTCTTTTTTTTCAATTTCTTTTTCTTGTATTTCTTCAAGCTCGGCTGCTTTTTTCTGAGTTTCTTTAATTTCTTTTTCAGCTCTTTTTATTTTTGTTTGTTTTTCTTTTTCTATTATTTTTTCAATTTCCTTAGGCCTTATTATTGATTTTGCTTTTTGTGATTCTTCAATTTCAATTTCTGTTAAAGGTCTTTTAATTTCAAAAGTTCTTATTTCGCACAAAGATAAAGGATAAATTCTTTTTAATATTATAGACAAGGACCTCTGGATTTTATTTGAAAATATTTCTTCAAATATCTCTTGATTTGTTTTTGTCCTTAGATAATCTTCTAACCAGTTTTTGCATGTATTTCTCAATGTTTTTCTAACAGCCCTTGATACTTTGTTTCTTGTTATTAAAAAAGGTTTGACAATAGCTAAACTTTCTTTTGTAAAAGCTGAAAATGAATTTTCTATATAGCTTATTCTTTTTCTAAACATCCTCCTTATGAAATACGACATTAAGCATATTTTTTTAGGAATAGCTGTTGCTGTTTGATCTTGTGTTTTTATTGTAAAAATTGCTTCTACGCCTTTTCCTTTTAATTGCCTTGTCAAGTCAAGCTTTATTGTTCTTTTGTTTAAATCCTGAATAGAATTTCCTATTAATTGAATTTTTGTTTGTAGTATCGGAACATCTACTTCAAAGAATTTTTTCCTTTTTAATTGTTTAACTGCTTTTTCTTTTTCCATTTTATTCAAAAATTACTTTAGATACTCTCCTACCTTTTTTAGATAATGTTGATTTTTTGCATTCTTTGCAAGTATATTTTATTACTTTTTTTGTTGTTGTTTTTGTTTTTCTTTTCCATGATTTTATTGCTTTTCTGCTTGCTCTTCCTTTATTTCCTGTTCCAGGAAAAGCTCCTCTTTTTTTTGCTCTTATTAACGAACCCCATTTTAAAGTTCCTCTTTTTTGTCCTGTGCTGACTATATCAATTTTATGTTCTGTTCTTTTTTTGCATTTTGGACAAAATCTATTTGTTTTTCTAGGGAGTTTCATTTTTTCTTATTTTTCATTTAATAATCATTAATATATAAACCTAATAGCTTAAGAGTTAGCTTGTTTATTTTTACTTAATCCTCTTATTGTTATGTATACATTTATTAAATTTTTCTTATTTTGTAAATTAAAAATAGGTTTTTAAATGTTGCTTATTTTTTAATTCTAAGGTCCAATAGGCTAGTGGCAAACCATATCTTTGACGTGGATAGATCCCAAGTTCAATCCTTGGTTGGACCATTTTTTCTTTTAAGAGTTAATTTTTAAGAATTAATAAATGCGGAGAATAGGATTCGAACCTATGTAGGCACTAAGCCACATGGGCCTAAACCATGTCCGTTTGACCGCTCCGGCATCTCCGCATAAGATAAGAAAAAAGAAAGAGTATAAAAAGGTTTAGAATTATTTCTTTTTTAGTTTAGGAGTTTTTGCTTTTTCTTCTGCTTCTTTAATTTTTAATTTATCTTCTAAATCTAATTTTACAAGAAGTTCTTTGTACCTGTTTCTTATAGTAACTTCAGTAATCCCTGCAACATCTGCAACTTCTCTTTGAGTCTTTTTCTCATTGTTTAATAAAGCAGCAACATATAAGGCAGCAGCTGCAATTCCTGCTGGCCCTCTTCCAGAAGTAAGTTCAGAGTGCTCTGCTCTTTTTAATATTTTGAGAGTTTCGTTTTGTGTTTTTGGAGAGAGTTTTAATATTGTTGCAAATCTATTTATATAATCTTTAGGAGAGCTTGGAACAATTTTAATGTCAAGTTTTCTTATAATAAATCTATATGTTCTTCCTATTTCTTTTCTTTCAACATCTGAGGCAGCTGAAATTTCATCTAATGTCCTTGGAATATCATAACTTCTGCAAGCTGCATATATGACTGCTGCAATAACAGATTCCATGCTTCTTCCTCTTACTAATCCTCTTTGCAAAACAAAATTATATAGACGAGCTGCTTCATCTTTTACAACAGAAGGCAAGTTAAGGAAAGATGCTACTCTTCTTAATTCAGCCATAGCTAATCTTAAATTTCTTTCAATTGATGTCGAAACTCTTTCCTGCCATTTTTTTAATCTTAAGAATTTTCTTGTTTGTGAACCTTCTAATCTATAAATATCTGATATTTCTCCAACATTTGTTGTAAGCCCTTTATCAAATTTTTGAATTGATAATGGAGCTCCTCCCCTTCCTTTTTTTTCACCAGAGTCAAAGCTTCCTTGCAATTCCTGTCCTGTATCTACTATTTTTTCTTCAACAACTAAACCACAATCTCTGCATATTATTTCTCCTTTTTGTTCATCCCAAGTTAAACTTATACTTCCACATTCTGGGCATCTTTTTATAGAATTCATTTTCTAATAGCAAACTTTATAAATTTTATCCAAGAAGATTTATAAATGTTGCGGTTTTTTAGTTTGTTTGCATAGCTTGAGTAAGACAATCTCTGCAGACTAATTCATTATACACTATTAGAACTTCATCATTAATAACTTTTTCTCTTGTGTGTTTTGTTCCACAATAAGGACAATTAGGATATTTTTCTATTATTATTTGTGCTATTAAACAGACGAGTTCGGCTTTTTGTTCAAGACTTGCTTTTTTAAAATCTATTATCTGAGAGTTTATTTTTCAGAAATCAAAACAGCCTGTATATTTGGTTCTTGGCTTGGCCTGTTTGTTATCTTTGCTTTTCCTAATTCTGTTTCAATTATAGCTGATTTAATCAAAATATTTTGTCTGGCTAAAAATTTATTTGAAGGAGTTTCTATTACATTTAAAATTTTGACCTTTTTTGATTTTTTTGTTATAGGATTAAAAACATTTGCAAAGTTATCAGATAATAAAACTTTTTTTAAACTTCCTCCTCTTGCTCTTAATCTTTTTTGTTTTTTATCTCTGAGTTTAACTTTTCTTTCTATTCTTCTAATTGAATGAAGTTTTTTTTTGCTAAATTTTTTATATTTTCCGCCTGATATTTTTCTTCCTTTTCTCATGAGCAATTCAGAAAAAATCTATATTTAAAGGTTTCTAATGAATTTTTATTAATGTTAATTATTATATTGCTAATTTATAGACAATATGTAAAGAGGAACTAGAAGAGTAGCTTAAAATATATAATTTATTGTTTTATTATATTTGTTTGAATTATTTTTGGTTATAGTTAATTAGATGTATTGGTAAGATACAAAACATTTAAAAAGATAATAAACAAAATCTTTTTATGGTTAATGGAATTGAGCGACCACTTGATTTGTTGAATAACTCAAAAGGAAAAGAGATACTTGTTCAGTTAAAGAACAACAAACAAATGGTAGGAACTCTATTAGCATTTGATATACATATCAATATTGCATTAGATAATGCAAAAGAAATAGAGGAAGGAGAAGTTAAAAGAAATATGGGCCTTGTATTTTTACGAGGAGATACTATAATTTTTATATCTCCTGCTAATGTGGTTGCAAAAAAGTAGAATTGAGTGTTTAGCCTATTTAGATTCACACGGTTAGATTCTTGATAGTTCTTGTTAGTTGGAAGTTTAAACCTCAACCTTCATTAAATCATTTGAAATAGAAGTATTTTTGAAAATCTTTTTTGCTTCATTTAATAGAATATTTTCTTTGTGCTCATATCTTTGAGAAATGTGAGTTAAGATTAATTTTTTGATTTTATTTTCTTTAGATATTTTTGCAGCCTGTTCTGCTGTTAAATGCTTGTATCTGCTTGCTAAATCTTTTTCCTTAGAAGAATATGTAGATTCAATTACTGCTAAATCAGAATATTTTGTCTGTGGCAATTTTAAATATTTAGTATCAAGAATAAAACTTATTTTTTTGCCTTTTTGCATATAAGTTAATTCTTTTGTTTTTATTATTTTTCCTTTTATTTTAATTGATTTTCCTTTTAGAATTTGTTTTATTAATTCTGGATTTTTTATTTTTAGTTTTAAAATTTTATTTTTGTCTATTCTTGTTTTATTTTTTTCCTGAAAAATATATGCATTGCAAGGAGCACCATGCTGTAATGGGACTGCTGTTAATATAAAGTCAGGAGTTTCTATTAATTTTCCTGTCCCTTCTTTGACTTTTATATTTATTTTTCCCCTTGGAATAAATACTTTTGAGAGTTCTTTTACAAATTTTTTAGTTCCTCTTGGGCCATATATTTCAAGTGTTTTTTTATAATGGTTTAAAGCAAGAGTCTGCATTAACCCTGGAATTCCTAAGACATGATCTCCATGCCAGTGAGTTATTAAAAGTTTTGTTATTTTACATGGATTTATTTTTATTTTCCTAAACTGTCTTTGAGTTCCTTCACCACAATCAATTAAAATATTTTCATTTTTATAAATAAGTAAGATTGAGATATGATTTCTTGTTGCAGTTGGAATTGCCTGGCTTGTTCCTAAAAAAATTATAGGTATTTTCATAGAGATATAAATAATTATATATTTAAGAAGTTAACTGATTGACAATTTCATTATTTTTTTAATTTAATGACGTTCAAGGAGTCTTTTTTTAAGATCAGCCAGAACTCTCTCTAATAAACCTGGATAATCTTTTGGGCCCCTAAAACTTGTTATTTCACCAGGATATCCCAAATCTTGGAAATTAATTAAGGCTAAATCAACAAGATGATCTGCGCAAGATTCAATAGATTCATACTCTGAATCAGAATCTATAATCTCTCCATGTTCATCATAACAAACATATCCTAAATAATATTCTGCTGGTTTTTCACAACCTCTAAATCCACATTTTTGAATACTCATAAAATTTAAATTTATGATAATCTATTTAAGGATTTATATAGTTGTTTATCTATTAACTAATAAACTTTAAATATGTAGATTAGTTAAAATTATTAATATGTCAAATAAGAAGATGCTGATATTTTTTGCATTTTTGCTTATACTCATAAGCATACCTAATTTTTCAGCTGAAAAATTAACTATTGATGTTAATAATGCTAAACCAGGAGATGATGTTAAATTTCAAATTAAATTATACGATGACAATAACAATCCGATACAAGGTATGGTAAGCTATACTGTGCAGGATTTTTATACAGATATTATAGCTGAAGGAAAAATAAATGCATGGGAAGAATCAAGTTTTTTGCTCCCTGCCAATACTGTTCAAGGATTTGCAAAAATAAAAGCAATTTATAATAATATTCAAACTGAACAGTTATTTAGTGTTCTTGAATCAGAAAAAGCAGAATTAAAATTAGAAGGAGATCAATTGATTGTTACTAATATCGGAAACAAAGCTTTTGAAAGTATTATTTCAATAACGATAGGAGACATTCCCCAAACAGCCAAAGTTTATTTAGAGATAGGACAAACTAAAACAATAAAATTAACAGCTCCAGACGGGGTTTATGATATTAAGATTGTTGATGAACAAGGAAATGTAATTGAAAAACAAGATGTAACTTTAACTGGAAATATTGTTGGTTTAGAAAGCATAACTAATTCAAGTTTTTTTAAAAGATATCCTATGATTGTATTATTCTTTGGGGTTTTGCTTTTTTTAGCAGTTGTTATCTTCTTTTTAAAAAAAAAGAAGCAATAAATCTCGTTTGTTAAGTATAAAAATATTTAAAAGATAAATACCACTCATTTATTAATGAGAAAAAGAGATTTAGTGAAATCATGTATATTATTTGAAATATGTATTTTTATAACCTGTTTAAGTTTGATTAATTCACTTAGTTTTATTGATAATTCTGCATCTAATTTTAATAAAGGAACTTATAGCTCAGTTTTTTATAATTCTTCTGGGTTTATTCAATTAAATTCCTCTAAATTAAATGGGAATTATATAAGCCAGATATTTAATGGAACTGGCAACTGTATTTGGAATACAATATCTTGGGTTCAGAGTTATTGTAATAAATGTTCATTACCTAATAATCAGGCTGTAGAGCAAGGAGATTTTGTTAACAAAATAGATATGAATGGGAATATTTTATTGTATCATTTTGAAGAATTGTTAGGAAATGCAGTAGATTCTTCTAGTAATAATAATTTTGGAGTTCCTAATGGAATAGTAGGATATTCAATAGCAGGAAAATTTGGAAATGCTTTAAAATTTGATAATTCTTCAGTTGTTGTTAGTGATTCTAATATTTTAGATTTAAGTTCTCAAGGGACATTAAGCTTATGGATAAAACCAGATTCTGTTATTGATTTTGCAGGGCTTATTCATAAAGGAGAGGTTACTAATTTTTCTGATGAATCTTATTCACTCCAATTTTGGAATAATCAAAAAGTAAGGCTCATAATAACTAATTCAACTGATTCTCTTACTCTTGAAAATCCACAAACAATCTATGCAGATAATTGGTATAATATAATTGGAACATGGGATTCTAGTGGAATGAAAATTTATGTTAATGGCATATCTAATTTTTCTTCAGATAGTTTAGTGGCTTTTAATTCAAACGGCAGGCTTATAATAGGCTCTCAGTTATTTTCTGCATATGGATTTAATGGTACAATAGACGAAGTTGCAATATGGAACAGAAGATTAACAGATGCAGAAATTTTAGGATTGTATAAAAAGGGAATTTTAATGCTGAATTTAACAATAAGGAGCTGTAATAATTCTTTATGTTCTGGAGAGAGTTTTATAGATATAGATGAGACTTCTCCTCATAATTTAGATATTCAGAATAATCAGTTTTTTCAATATAATTTTGCTTTTGAAAGTGAAAATGAAAGTTTTACTCCTGAACTTTATAATGTAAACATAGATTATGTTACAAATTATTGCGGAGATAATATTTGCAGTGGAGGTGAGAGTTGTTCAATTTGTTTAACTGACTGTGGGGAATGCAGACATGGCGGGGATGGAAATATTTTTTATCAAAGTGGTTTACTTGACGGTGTATTAAGAGGAGATGTTAAAGAGCTAACTCCGAGTGAAACCCAGGATTTTTCTACAATAGGTATAGAAAGAATTATGAAAAAAAATGAGGTTATTCCTTTTTATTTTAAAGATAATTCTTTGATTCATAGTTTAAAAATTTTAGAAGTATATAAGGATTATGTAATTCTTCTCTTAGCAAGCACATTGCAACAGGTTAATTTAACAGTCGGAGAAACAAAAAGAATCAGACTTAGCAGCCAAGAGTATGATGATTTATTAATTAAACTAAATGAAGTGGTTAAAACATTAAATGCATATGGAGCAAATGTCAGTATCAAAGATTTAACAGGTGTTAAAGCTAGTATTTTTAATATTGGGGAAATAATCGGAAGGGCTGGAGAGAGCAAGACTATGAGCATTGAGATGCAAAATATTGGAAGTGTTTTTTTAAATAGCTGCAGACTTCGGGCCAAAGGATATGCAGGTTCATGGATTTATTGTGATGATATTAAAGGATTTTCTCCTGGAGAAAAATCAGAGTTTGTATTTAAAGTAAATATACCTGATAATATTAACGAGAGTTCATATTCTGGAAAATTAATAATTGTATGTGAAGAAAGAGATTTTGAGCAGGATTTTAATGTAACAATACAAGAAACTGGTGTTCAGATTGTGGATATAAAACAAGGGAAAAATAAATTATTAATTAATTATACTTTTGATGCCAGCAAAACTTTAGAAGATTCAGTGTCAATAGATATTTGGCTTACTGATGAAGAAGGAAATGAGCTAAAAAGAATGAAAGATTCTTTCAATGTTAATAAGCTGGATTTAAATTATAGAAATATTGTTTTTCAGCTTAAAGACATTACTCCTGGGATTTATAATATTTATTTTGCACCTTCTAATGACCTTTCTAATTTTGTTAAACAATCTATTGTATTGAGTGAGAAAAGTGTTACAGGAGAGGCAATTTTAGGGACTACAAATTCTAAGGGAATTATTTATATAATCTTTGTTGTTATAATTGTTATAGTAGTGTTTTTAATTTTTAGAAAAAGGGATAATCAAGAAACAATGTGATTATTTCTTATAAGTTTTTATAGGTTAACTTTAAATATAATCTTATATTCTTAAAAATATGCTCCTGTAGCTCAGCTTGGATAGAGCGACTGCCTTCTAAGAGAAAGCAAGTCGAAGGCCCTCTCCTTAGAGAGTCTTTAGAAGAAAGAGAAAGCAAGTTTCTTGCTTCAGAAGAAAGCAGTAGGTCCAAGGTTCAAATCCTTGCAGGAGCGTTTAACCGAAGGTTAAATATATAATGGGGGCGCGGAACTTCAGAATCAATTTTATGTTTAACATAACTTCTAAAAAAGTATTTAAATTCAAAGGACAATTAATATTATGAGAATTACGAAAACAAAGAGGTCTTTTAAAAAAGAACTGAAAAGACAGGTAAAATATGCTATTGCAGCAGCTGTTGGATTTGTAATTGCATTTTCATGGAAAGAAGCAATATGGAATTCTGCTGCGAGTATCATAGAAAGATTTGTTGATGAAACAAAGACCACTATAAACAATCTCTCAACTGCAATATTCATAAGCATTATCGGAGTTTTGATAATTTTAATTAGTGTAAGATTATTGCGAGATTAATTAAAAATGAATATATTATTTGTTTGCAAGCATAACAGATTCAGAAGCAAAGTTGCAGAAACTCTTTTTAAAGAATATAACAAAAATAAAAATATTAAAGTTGAAAGTGCTGGAACATCTCCTGACTATATTCCTGTTGCTGATAATGTTAAAAAGGCTATTTTAGAATTCGTCATGAAAATTATTAATGACAAACCAAAAAAAATTACTAAGACCATGATTAAAAGAGCTGATTTAATTGTTATTGTTGCTGATGATGTTAAACAAAAATTCCCTGGAAAAAAAGTAATTATTTGGAAAATTTCAGATATAAGCGAAGATGATTATATGGGAATATTTAACAGAGTTTTGAAAATAAGAGAAAAAGTGAAAGCGCTTGTAAGGAAGTTAAATAAGTATAAAAGAGTTTAAATATAGAATAAATTTATGATTTTTATGCGCGGATCGCATAGTGGTTTTGCACTCGCCTGCAGAGCGAGTTACGGGAGTTCGATTCTCCCTCCGCGCTTTTCTTGGAGAATCGATGGGTTTTACTACTTTTTATTAATGAAATAGGTTTATATAAGAAAAGGGTTTAATATTTTTATGAAAAAAGAATTATTATTTTTGTTCTACTTTAGATACTAATACACATAAGATTTATAAATAAAATTGCATCATAAATAAATATGAAAAAAGAAAAATGGAGTGTTTTAGCTATACTTGGATTTATATTTAGTTTTCTATGGTTTTTATCTATAGTTGGTGTTGTTTTAAGTGCAATCGGTATAGCAGATTCTAAGAAAAATAAGAAAAAAGGATTTGGTTTAGCATTAGCAGGATTAATTATAGGAATTGTGGTATTTATCATCTCAATTTCAATTTATATAACAGGTTATGGTATTTATCAAGAAGTTATTAATGAGAATATAAATATTCAACCATATACATATCAAGATGTTTTTATAAACACCCCTAAAAACTCAGTATTAAAAGTAAGTTTGAGTTCAGAGGATAACAAACCCTTTTATTTTATGGTAACTGATGACATTAATTTTGAGCATTTTGTTAAAAATGAATCTTATTATTATATTGATTATGGTTATATTACAAAAGTATCTCCTCTTTTTTATGAAGCAACTCCTGGAAGATATCATGTGACTTTAGAGGCTAATAATGAAACAAGTGTTAATATTACAGTTAAGATAGAAATAGCACAAGAAAGAATTTAATTCTTTATAACTTCAAAATCATTTGAAGACTTAATAAAGTTTATAAATAAGATATTTCTGAATGTTCTCATGAAAAAAGAATTATTATTAATTACAGGCACATTAGCAGGATGTTATTTATTTGGTATGTTCTTGAAATTCCTTGTTCCAAAAATCTTTAATCTACCTTAAGCACTACACACAAAGATTTATAAATAAAAATGTAGTGCTTAAAATATGTTTATTGTAAAAAATAAAATTAAAGACAAGAATTATTATTATTTGAAAAAATCTGTAAGAGAAAATGGAAAAGTAAAAAGCAAGTTTATAGCTTATTTAGGAAAGAATTTTAATGAAGCTAAAGAAAAAGCAAAACAAATTGAGGAAGGTTTAAAAAAACCTGAAATTAAGACAAAATGTATGGTTGAAGGTAAAAAGAAAGTTATGAAGATAGGAAAGAAAATTGATGAGATTGCAAGTATTGCATCTAAAAGAGGATTTTTCTTTCAAACAGCAAATATTTATGGAGGAAAAGCAGGATTTTTTACATACGGGCATTTAGGAAAGCAATTAAAACTTAATTGGGAAAGTTTATGGAGGGCTTTTTTTCTAAAATTAGATGATAATTTTTATGAAATTCAAAGCAATAATATTTTACCAGAAGAGGTTTTTAAGGCTTCAGGGCATATTGAGAATTTTAATGATCCTTTAACAGAATGCAAGAGTTGTCATTTTAGATTTAGAGCAGATCAATTTTTAGAAGATAATGGAATTGAAAATGCAGAATCTCTTTCTCTTGATGAAATGAATAAAGTTGTTAAAGAAAAAAAATTAAAATGTCCAAAGTGCGGGGGCATGTTATCTGAGATTAAGCAATTTAATATGATGTTTCCTGTTAATGTTGGATTTGATGATGAGAAGGCTTATTTAAGCCCAGAAACTGCTCAAGCAGCTTATCTTGCATTTAAAGAAGAATTTCAGGCTACAAGAGGAAAACTTCCTTTAGGAATTGCTATAATTGATAAAGCATATAGAAATGAAATTTCTCCAAGACAAATGTTTTTTAGATTAAGAGAATTTACACAAGCAGAGCTTCAAATATTTTTTGATAAAGAAAAAATAAATGAACATGAAAAATTTAAGGAAATTTTAAATAAAAAATTAATAATTAAATTTTCAAATAAAGACGAAGCTGAAGAAGTAAAGATAAAAGATTTAAATGAAAAATTAAAGATCCCTAAATTTTATTTATATTATGCAGCTAAAATTCAAGAGTTTTATTTAAATGTTTTAAAAATTCCTAAAGATAAATTTAGGTTTAAGGAATGAAATGAAAAAGAAAGAGCATTTTATAATAA
>CAYGVK010000008.1:0-15938 GCA_964353375.1 Candidatus Woesearchaeota archaeon | reverse complement strand
CAATCAATATATTCATTATATTGAATATATTAACAAGTATTTAAACATCATTGCAGTATAATGAATATATTGAATATAATGAATAACCTAACAAACATAACCAGGTCAAACCTTAACTTCAATCAGATACAAACCCACGCAGAGCCCTGCGAAATACTGCGAAAGTAAGGGTTTTTTGTATTTCTCTGCGTGGGTTTTGTCTTTTCATCTACCATCTTTATAAACATTGACATCACCCTGTAATCATATGCCAAAAATGACACTAGAAAATCACGATTATAATCAAATAACATTAAGAATAAATGACCGACAAAGGAAAATATTATTTTATGCCTTAAAACAAGCGGGCTTAAAAAGTTTTCAAGCATTTTTTTTATCTTCTGCATTGGAAAAGGCCCGCGAAATCATCACCTTTCATAATTCTGTCTTAAAAAAAACCACCACTTCGCAAGAGAATAAAGGTTCTGTTGCCGGGCCTATTGATGAAGGCGAATCCCACGCGGGCGGTTTAGATGTTATTTAACTATATAATAATAAATTATTATTAAAGAAAGACACCGGATAGTCTCGATTATTTAAAAAGGATACAAAAACAATCAGAAAACAAGAAAAGAAAAATAAATAAATCTAAAGGCGAAGTAATCACAAACCAACCGGCTATATATTATAACCAGCCAACAAAAAAAGATGACTACAATATTAAGTTTCTGTAATGAAAACACCGGCTCAATCTTAATGCTAGGAGACAGCCAAGTAAGCCAGGGGCATTTAAAACTCCCTATTTTTTTTCAGAAGATTGTAGAGATTGGCAGCAGTATATTATTAGCAAGTTCTGGCAGCGTTGCAGACTCGCAATTTCTAAGCAAGGAGATTTTAAAATCATTACAAATAAAAAAGATAATCAGCAACGATAAAAATCTAGATAAAATAGATATTCAAGAAATTTCTCAAGAATTAAGTGAATGGCTTTTTTTACAAAATAGAAGTTATTATCAGAGACCTTTTGAGTCTAGTTTTTTATTAAGCGGGTATTCACAAGGAGATGAAAAAAATATTTTATATTCTGTAGACTCTGATGGGTCTATAATTAATCTGCCTTTTTTTGCCATAGGAAGCGGAAGCGAGTTATGTCTCGCTTCTCTTTCTTCTTTATATGAGTCAAACAAAATTCAAAAACTTTCTGATGATGAGATTGCTGCTATTATGTCTAATATTTTATTTGAGGCTACAAAATTAGATTGTTTTACAAATTCAATATATAATGTTGTCGCTATTGATAAAAATGGAGTTATCAAACATTTCTCAAAGAGACCAGAGATAAGAAATGAAGTTGAGATTATTAAACCTAAATCAAAGGAAAAGAAAAAATAAATTTAAAAATGAATTTTGTCACAATAACTTTTTTATTTATAATCTGTGTTGCTTGCGTTTTTCTTATAGGCAAACTTTGGAAATGGCTTGCAGCCAAAACTAAAAAATTAGAATAAGATGGAAAACACACAAACAACATATCTGCAAAGAAATAAATTAAGATTTTTTTATCCTCAAGATTGGTTTAGGTTTCTTTCTGTTATATCAAATCCAAAACATGCTTTTCAATTTAAACTATTATTAAACACCGGGCTTAGAGTTAATGAAGCAAGAAATCTAAAAGTAAAAGATATAAATTTAGATAGAAAATATTTGACTGTTATAAAAGGAAAAGGAAACAAACAAAGGCAGCCATTTTTTTCTACAATGTTTAAATCAGAGTTACAGCAATATATTAATTCCAACAAACTAACCTCTGATGATAATTTTGGTCTTCCTTCAACACAATTCCTGGATAAAATAATTAAGCAATATGCAGCAAAAGCCGGGCTAGAAAATCCTAAAGATTTTTGCTGCCATAGTTTTAGAAAAACTCATGAAAATTATCTTTGTGCAAAGGGGGTTAATACAATGTTGTTAACTCAACATATGGGTCACACTGTAAATGTTGCAGTCCAGTATTATGTAAGCCAGTTTATGAAGCCAGAAGAAAAACAATTAATAAAATCAATAATTGGAGACCTATTTGATGGTTGATTATTTATGTTAAATTGTAAACCTAGTCTATAAATCTCATAATGAAATGCACCAGAATAATAAACAAAACAAAGGAGAAATGGTTTAATATTTGATAAATGTAAACCTATAAAATAAATAAAAAATAAAATGAAAAGCAAGCCAATCTTTTTTTGCAGTTGCGGAAAATTAAAGGTAAGTTTGCTTAAGAAAGTTTTTTGTAATTATTGTGATGAACGAATGACAGAATTAAAATATAAAGAGCCATATTGGTTTTTAAAAAATAAAAAAATAAAAAAGAAATGAAAATTATATAACAGGTTACAAAAATTTATTCATTCGCAACCATATTTATAAATAGAGTATAAAATGAAAAACAAAAAAAAACCAGAAGATAATTTTTTAACAGAAGAAGATAAAGATATTTGCTGTTTAAAACATTATGAATTTTTGCCTTGCAGAATATGTCAAGAAAATAAAAAGAATGCAGCAGTAAGGCTGTATTGACTTAATCTGAACGCTAAAAAACTCAATGCCAAAAAATCACCATTTTGCCTTTGTAACAAATCAAGATGATTTTAACTTAATCGCAGAAGTTCTAAAAAAATTAAATAAAGAGAGTGCGATTGAGATAAATGCTTCTCATCTAATTAGAATCTCTGTTAGGCGATTTTGCCAGCAAATTAAAAGTGATGAAATTAATAGCAGCACATTTTTCTATAATAATGACTATAAAAAATAATATATTTCTTTTAATGAGTTTTTATAGGCTTTAAAAACAATTTTAACATTTTTCTAGCAATCTAAAAAATCAAGGTCTTAAATCAATCATTATCCCTTGCCTCTTTTTTAGGTTGACATTTTAGGTTTTTGGATATCCTAAATAAAAAAAAATATCCAACTCCCAATGTCATACAACTTATTTTTTAAAGTAGAAAAGAAAAAAAATCCAGAATTAATTGATGTTGAATTTTTGGAAAATGGCAACCAAATAAGCGAGAACATGTTTTTTAAAAAAGGAAATCAAAAACAAAATGCAAAAACAAAATCTTAAATTCAGTGCAAAAACTAGAAAATTCCCATTAGACTTTGAAATAATAGATGATACATGTTTTATTGGTTTAAATGATACAACAATTCAAGTTCATATTCCAACATATAAAAAATTAAGCAAAAAATTAGGAGAAAAAAATTAAAATGGGAATTTTTGAAAATCTGGGTGATGAAGAAAAATTAACCGATGAGGAATCAAAGAAAAATTTAAATGAACTTTATGAGAAAATGGGTCTGAATAAAAAAGAAGTTGCTGCGACAGCAGATAATCAAATAATAAATGAGCAAACAAAAACAAATCCTAATCAAGAATTTTCAAGAAAAGAAAAATCAAGGCAAGATGTAAATCTCAAGATGTCGAGTGAAGAGATTGCTGCTGCTTCAAGACGACAGCACGATACCTGGCTAAAAAGTCTCATGAGAAAACCTACTCAATGGACTCAAGAACAAGTTGAGAAAAAATCAGAAGGTTTTATTGAACTTCAAGATATCCCAAAAGCAGCACCTTCTAGGAGTTTATTAAATTTATTTAAAAAAAATAGAAATATTATAAGACGAGGTGAAGGACAGCGTTTTAAAAAATCTACCGGTAGGATTCAGAAACAACGTTATAGTGCCTCTGGGAAACCTTTGGGGATAACTGCCAAATATAAAACCGCCTTACGCGAAGCCGGAATCGATTGGGATTCGCTTTCCAAAACTGAAAGAAGAAAAGTCATGAGTGAGTTTGAAGTGAGATTTGATGAGTCAAGTGGGAAATGGAAATATAGAAAATCAACTCCTTCAAGGATTAAATCTGCTTTTTCTAAATTTAAAAAAGAATTAGAGCCAAAAGGAATGACACAATCTCAATGGATGGCACAGAAACAAGAATTTTATAATAAACAAAGAGCCCTTTTAGGTTCTGATTTTAATCCTCATAACCATCCCTTTTTAGAGAGTGAATTATTAAATGTAAAAAATAAAAATGATTATTTGAAGAGCCTACAAAATTCGCAGTATGCATACATGCTTTCAAAACAGCAATTAGCAGAAAAAAAACTTTTAGCAAGAAGAATTATACAGCAACAAACTGAAAATTTAAAATCCAGTCAAACATTAGCAGCAGACTCAATGTTTTCACCAGCAGCATTAGCAGAAAATAAAGCAATTGACTTATTTCAAAATCAATTTTCAGACCCGGAAAATCTGAATAATATAATGGTTAAAAAAGAAAATAGTATCGATTTGCTTAATTATTCAAAATCACATCCAAATATTTTAACTCCGCAAGACTCGCACATTTTAGATGGAAAAAATAATTTGCATTTCTTTTAAATCTTAAAATGGAGGTATAAAACAAATAAAATGGCACAAAAACAAAACCAGGCAAATAAAATGTTAAACCAATTGCGAAATGATGAAAATCAATGGGCTGCTAACTTAAATTGTGATGAGTTAAAAAGACACCTAATACATGAAAAAGGTTCTGGCTTCAACATCGATGGGAGTTATAACGAATAAAAAATTATGACTACTGAAAAAGATTTTTTAGTTTCACGAATTATTAATTTGTTAGAAGATGAAACTTTTCATTTATCTGATTTTGATAAAAAAACAATACTGAAAGAATTGTTTATGTATTATTCTATAAGATTTAAACATAGCCCTCCTAAAAACAAAATTAAAACAGAAACGCAATCACAAATCATATTCTTTATTCCAAACCAATAAAGATTTTTCCTAGATAGACGCAGAAGTTCGCTTTTTCTTCTGCGTCTATTTTTTGTTTTATTATAAATTAATATGGTATTAAAAATATTAAATCTTTATTGTGGAGTTGGAGGAAACAGAAAACTATGGACCGGAGATATAGAAGTTACTGCAATTGAAATAGACCCTAAAATTGCTGAAATATATCAAAACTTTTATCTTAAAGATAAGATTATAATTTGTGACGCTCACCAATATCTTTTAGAGCATTACAAGGAATTTGATTTTATATGGAGTTCACCGCCATGCCCTTCTCATTCAAGATTAGGCATAGCCAACACCAAAAGAAAGGTTGTTTATCCGGATATGAAACTTTATGAAGAGATTTTATTATTAAAGCATTTTTTTAAAGGCAAATGGGTTGTGGAAAATGTAATGTCTTATTATAAGCCTCTGATTAAGCCACAAGTCTTGCAGAGGCATTATTTTTGGAGTAATTTTAAAATAAAGCCAAGAGAATTTATCAAAGAAAAAACATGCACACTGCAAGACAGAAAAAGGCTAGCCAAAATTTATAAAATTAATATAGACAAATATAAGGGCATTGATAAAAGAAAATGCTTAAGAAATTGTGTTCTTCCAGAATTAGGATTATATATTTTTAATGAGATGTTAACAGCAGAATTAAATTTATAAGGCTTAAATTTCTTTATGGACTAATGAAAAAGATGGAACCTGATTTAATCTCTTTATTTTCCGGTGTAGGCGGTCTTGATTTAGGATTTATTAATGCTGGCTTTAAAATAGCATTCGCCAATGATAATGATAAGGATGTTTGGGAGACATTCGAAAAAAATCACGGGTCAAATATTGATAAAAGGTCTATAACTGATATAAAATCAGAAGAGATGCCAGACACTATAGGAATTATAGGTGGACCGCCTTGCCAGAGTTGGAGTTTGGCTGGTGCTATGAGAGGTATTAATGACCCTAGGGGGAAACTTTTTTATGAATATTTAAGAATTTTACAAGACAAAAAACCATTATTTTTTCTGGCAGAAAATGTTGCTGGATTAGTTTCAAGTGCCAATAAGAAAGAGTTTGATAATATAATAAGTAAATTTGAAGAATTAGGATATAGTGTAAGCTGGAGGTTGCTTAATGCAAAGGAGTTTGGCGTGCCACAAGAAAGAAAAAGAGTAATAATAATAGGGTATAGAAAAGATTTAGGAAAAGAATTTAATTTTGACAGACTTGAAAAACAGCAGAGTATTACTTTGAAAAAAGCACTTGCCGGGCTTCCAGAATCTGTGCCAGCAGCAGATAAAAATAAGCCAAATAAAGAATTAAAATTCCCAAATCACGAGTATATGAATGGTGGTTTTTCTACAATTTATATGTCAAGAAATAGAAAGAGAAATTGGGATGAATGTTCATTTACAATACAAGCTGGTGGAAGGCATGCACCTCTACATCCATCATCTACAGAGATGGAAAAGAAAGAAACAGATAAATGGGAATTTAAAGATGGAGAAGAAAGCAAGTATCGCAGATTATCTGTAAGAGAATGTGCAAGAATACAGACTTTTCCAGATGATTTTATTTTTTATTATAATAATGTAGTCAATGGCTATAAAATGATTGGAAATGCTGTTCCGGTGAAGTTTGCAGAGATTATCGCAGAACAAATTAAAAAAGATTTAGAAGAATTTTCAAAAACTAAAAGAGATTAACATAGCGTCAACTAGGTGTGCTGGATTATTTGGCTCTTTAATCTTTATATCTTGAATACTCACACCGTTAGACTCTAATTTTCTTAAATCTTCTTTAGGGAATGAATTAAACTTATCTTTTCTCATAATAGCAAATAAATTAAACTTTTTATTGCTTGCAAGTTTGCAGTATTTTGAAAAAACAACTATAGGATTTTCTATCTGCCACATTCCTCTTACTCGAAGTTCTGTAATGCCTAAGGGGTCTACTCTTTTTACCTTGCCTAGTTCTACAGTATCTCCATTTTCAAAACCTTTGCTTGAAATAATCTTACCAAACTCTTGCTTCAATGGCTCGTGTATTTTTTCATAAACTTCCTTGCTTGCTGCATAACAATTTCCTTGAACAATAAATAAATAATTCACTATTCCACCTTTAGCATTGCCTACAACATAAAATAAGTCTTTTTCTTTCCATTCTTTTCCTTCGCAACGTCTGCATTCTGCTGTTATTCTTTCATCTGAACTATGCAATACATCTTTTGGAGGAGAACTATTTAATGCAAGGTCACTTCTTGGGCTTTCTATCTTCTTTATTTCAAATGCGTCTCCATTCTTAATGATAATATCTGGCGGATGATTTTGATTACCTAACCAAGAAAAGACCCTAGAATAATTTTCTTCCTTCTTTTCTAATTGAAGTTTCAATGAATTAGCAATAGCGTCTTTTATGAAAAATTCTAGTTGTTCGCCTACAGCATTAACTCTTATTAATGACTTTGAAGCATAATCTTTAAGATTATTATTTCTAAAATCAGCAAGATTTGCTATGGCAGAGATTATATTATCACTCATTTTAACTTTTTTTTAACTAAATAAATATTGCGAAAATTTATAAGATAAAAACATAAGAGTAAGAAATCCTACAATAATTATAAACTTAAAAACTCCCGGGGCATATTTCCACATAAGTTTTACATTTCTGTTTTCTATTTCTGTTATCTTTTCTTTAAGTTTTTTAATCTCTTCAGTTACCATACTCTCTTTATTAATAATACAAATCTTATAAACTCTTCGCTCGCTTATAATCTCTTAAAAAATTAGTTAGATAATTTTCTATAAACGCTTTCATTGACATATTTAACTCATTCTGAACAATATATTGAACTTCTGCTTTTAGGCTTGAATCAATCTCAATGCTCAAGACAGAAAGTTTAGGTTTCATAATTAACTCTCAATCAACTCTTTTACTCCATAACACCCCTTAAAATGATTTTCAAATTCAACAGCAATCATCTTAATTCCACATAAACTAAAATCAGTATACTTATGGAACTCAAGCGGCACATAATGCCTTGTAAAGGTTTCTTTGAACAACTTAAGTTGCTTTTTAGGCAATTGACCAATAGGAAGGTTCTGAATGTGTAAATGAGGAGACTTGCCACCATGGTCAAATAACTTAAAGGGTATTGAGTCTTTCTTTAGGTTCGCTATGGTTTGAGTAATTGCTGGCTTAGAAACTTGTTGTTTGAATTCTTCTCTTGTTCCTTTGAATATTGTATCATCAAACTCAATGACTATTTCTGAATCAAGAATTTCACGCAGATTAATTTCATCTAGACTAGGCCTTGAATAAGTATTTGAAAAATTATAATAATTATCTATGTCAAAATATAGCCAAGAAGTTTTATAGGTTGCTGTGCCATAGCACACTCTAAATGGTTGTTTTTGTCTCAATTGCATTAAATTATAGATTTTTTGGTTTTTTGTCATCTTTTTCAATTTTCATTTTTTTTTTAATATACTCTATTTTCAATATTACCTTTTTTTTACCTTTTTTTTCATAATATTCATAAAATACTCTATTGGGGTTGCAAGGGTTGAGGGGGGTTATAAGGAGTCTACACCAATTTTGTGGGGAAAAATTTTAAAAATGGATAATTGGGTATGGTATCCTTACATCCCTTACATCCCTTATGATTTTACCTCCTTTTTAAATTGAAAATCTCTATAAGATGCACTAATATCTCCAAAACCTTGAATTGCTTCAAGTTTAATATCACTAAAAATTCTATTAACATATCTTAAAAACATAATACTAAATTTAGCACGTTCTCCATTCTCCTCAAAATTAAATCTAGTAAAAATATCATCACTATTTTGCCAAGTTTTTTTGAGTTCATCAATTAATTCTTTCTTTTTAAAAGACTTATTTCCAAAATGTTTATAGCCAAGTTCAAATAATATCTTCATTTCTCTGTCTTGTGAGTTTCCAGCAATCCCAAAACCTTTCTGTGCTTCACATGGGTCACCTAAACCGTTATAAACCATTATTCCGCCACATATACTAGCCCAATTAGGAAAACTAGTGAAAGGTGTCTTGCCTTTTGGCTTTTCATTCTCAAACCAGTTTTTAACTAAAGCAAATAAACAACTTATAATCTTACCTCTATTTTCCAAAACCCAATTATGTAAATCTGGCCTTTTGAATATTCTTTTATTTGGGTCTTCCATTTCAAGTGAGAGGTTAATGTTTCTACTTCTATTTTCCAAGTCTGCTGAATAAGTTACTCCTAAATTACCAGACACTGAAAAATCCATTTCATTATCTATAGTTATAGTTTCATTTCTACCAAGCAGCCTATCTGAAAAGGTTTTTGCGGTAATAACTCCCTCAAAAGCACTATTTTCAATTTTCCCTTTATTATTTGAAGAATGAAATCTTTTTTTTCCTTGTATCATCATACTTAATATTTTTTTTCTAAATTCCTCTGATTTATTGCTAGAGAATTTTTCTCCGTCTGAAATTGGCGGGTCTTCATTTGCTATTCCTTCATAAGTAATTCCAGTTATTCCCGCACAATAATCTTTACCAGCTCTTTCTCTATTAGCAATATAAAAAAATAAAGGTGTTCTTTCATTAAACGAGTTATATAACCCTCTAAAATATGGAGTAACTAATGCTGCTATTGCGTGGATTTTGTCTTGTGCCTCTTTAAAACAAAATTCTTCAAAAATACTTTTAATGAAAGTTTTTGCCTCTTCTATTTCAACTTCAATAATCTCCGGTGCGTTAGGGTCTAGCCAAGAAAAAAATCTTTCATCATATCCTTTTTTAGGAAAAGTTAGTTTGTCGTCATATATAATTGGAATTGGAATTGTAAATATCCTTTTAATAGGCGGAAGTTGTTCTTGAAACTGCTGGCTTTCAAGAATTGTTTTAGCAAGAGTAGGTGTAATGCTCTCAAAGCATTTTTTATGATAAGCAGTTCCATCTCCATCTTTTACAAGTTTGTTTTTCCAGGTTATAGCGTTTCTTTCAACATAAGTTATGAATTTTGAAGGGGTCATCTCTGAAAAACCCATGAACTCATTTTCTTTTTGAATCTTTAATCCTTCTTTTATTCTGGAATATTTTATTTTATCTAAAAAAACAACTTGCCTTGTATCAATCTTATAAAATAAATCATCTGAATTAATATAGACTTGCCCTAAATCTCTGGCAAACTCACTGACTACTAAATCTGACCTTGGAAGTTCAATTAATTTTTTATCTTTTGTTAGTTTTTCTATTTCTTTTTCTTTTGCTTTTGTAATACTTTCTTTTGCCACTTTTTTTATTTCTTCTAGTTCTTTTTGCTTCTTCTCAATCTCTTCTAGTTCTTTCTGTTTTTCTTCATCTTTTAATTTCTTCTCAAGTTCTTTCTGTTTAACTTGCTCTTTCTTTAGTTGTGCTTTTAATGAACTTAATTTAATACCTTTATTTTCTGATATTTTTTCAAGAAGATTATCTTGCTGCAATGGCTCTAGAACTGGCAGAATTTTCTCTTTTAGTTCTTTTATAATCTCATCAAAAAGTTTAGGATTTGTTTCCAGCAATTTATTAAAATCTGTCTGGCTCTTTTCCTTTTCTTCTTGTATTAATTTTTTCAATTGTTTTTTTAATACAGTTACTGGAATTTTATGTCCTTCCAGTTTTAGATATGTTTTTATATTTTCAAGTTCTGCGTTGAGTTTTAATGGCTCATTTGTCAATGGAACGCAGCTTTCTTTTAGATACTTGTTGACATTCTCTATTATTCTGGGTGAAATTGCAGTAGCCTCAATAAAGTCAGTTGATGTTTCAGTGTTTTCATCTTTATCTTCATCTTCATTTTCATCTCCATAAATATCTTTATCTTGTATGGGCTTACTTTCATCTTTTGTTTCTGTTACTGTTTCATCTGGCATTTTTTAATCTCCTACATTTAAATATAAAATCAATAAGATTGCCTTTGAAATCGCAATGATTATGGTCTTGACAGCAAAACCAACCCCTAGTATCATTAAAATTAACAACATACTTTTGGCATTCCGGGCATTGATTATTAATTAAGTAATGCTCTGCTACTTCTGATATCTTAATTTGAGAAGTAATAGTTTTCATGAAATCTGTTTGTTCTGCCTGGTCTTCAAGACTTGAGTTATTTCTTGACTTGTTTATGTTTTTCTTATTGTTGAAAGAAGATTCATTTTCAACATTAACATAAAATTCCTTCCATATTTCACCAGGCAGAATTATTTTATTATCTTCAGAAATCATCTTGCCACCTTAGCCTCTTTTTTTAGAACTTGTTCTGCCCAGTCTTCAACCTCTTTAATATCTTTTTCACATTTTTCTATTATTTGATAATATTCTCTTAAATCTAAATATTCCAAACATTCACCCCTTGAGTGAGATTTAAACTCATAATAATTTTCTATAAGATATTTCAACAAGCAACGAAAACAAGAATTATGTTTTTCTTGACTTGCTTTGTCAATAGGTTCTCCTTCTCTGATTTTTTCTTTACATTTAAAACAAATACTTTCATTTTTTGAATAGTCAATCATTCTTGCACCTCTTCTTCTGGGTTAATTGTTTCTATTTTTGGGAAAAACTTATTCTTATTACTTAAAACTGATTGCCAACACTTGCTGCAAGTTGTGCCATGCTTACAAAAAGTTTCAAATCTATTATTGCATTTAATGCAAATTCTACCATAAATCTTTTTTTGAATTGCAGAATAATTGTAACTCTTTTTAAAGTTTGTTCCCATAGAATAATTACACAACATTATTTTATCTTTTCCCGGGTTTAAATCCGGGGATGGATAAAAAATCAGTTAGTGCCTCCCTCTTTTTTATTTTCTTCTGAATTTAAAAAATCTTCATCTGTCTCATCATAATCACTATCTTTAATTCCAGCAATGGTTTTATCTTCATCTAGAATTTTTGCGAAATCTTCGTCCGCTTGAGTAATTTCATCACAATAAGGGATTATAATACTTTTACTAAGAATTTTTTTCGGCTTCTTTGGTTCTTTTGTTTTTGCCATTTTTTGATTTTAATGTTTTCCATCTTTCCATTCTTTCCATTAAAATCAACTTATCTGGCCATAACAACTAAACCAAAGTTGACTAACCTCTCCATTCCATATATGAGGTTAATAAATAAATTACAACTAACTTTATTAATAAATAAAATCAATCTCAAAAGTATATATTAGAAAATATATAAAATTTTTATTTATAATACTTTTGAAGTTTTTTGATGTGTATAGCCAAATTGTTGAGGAAAATAGGAATATATTTATTATCTAAATTACTCAATATAAATTTAATTTCAGTTTCTATTTCATCAAATTTATCATTTATGTTTTGTGCAGCCTCTTTTAATAAAGGAGTTTTCTTTTTACATCCCTTACAGATTAAAGAATCTACTTGGTTATATTTACTCCAAACTCCTTCTTCTTCATTAAAAACTTTTTGGCAAATCATACATCTAAATTTTTCTTTTTTCATTTTACTTTTCACCCCCTTTCATGTTTTGCAATTCATCGTCAATTAATTTCTTAACTTCTTCTTTTCCTTTTTGTATTTTTTCTTCAAATTTCTTATAAACATCTTTGCCTAAATATTTCTCAATTGCTTTTATTAATAATTGTCTTCCTAATTTAGGAACAACTACAATTGCATTTGCTTCACACTTTTTTGGTGTTATAGTTCCATCTTCCATCGTGCAGTAATTTTTCAAATAATCTTGAACAGCTTGTCTATTATAATGTGGATGTTTAGGGTTTGCTAAATCTTTTTGACTTCCATCTTCATTTTTTCCAGAGGTTCCTAATCCATCAATCCAAGTGAGTTTATGTTTCTGAATGAAGTTATAACTCAATCCAATTCTATCTACGATTAAATTCTTTGGGTTCCATCCAGTAAATTTTTGGTGTTTTTCAAACCATACCCTTTGCTCACCAATTTGTAATCCAGCTACATCAAAATCTGTGCAAGTTAGTAATATAGGAATTTGTCCTCTTTCTTCTGCTTTCATAAAATTATAAGCTATTTTTGCTTTTTGCTCATAACTCCCTTGTCCGTGCATATTAGAATTATTTATTCTATATTGTTTACACACTTTCATAAACAAAGATTTTAAATCAATTTTCTCAACAAGAAGCTGAATATAATATTTTTTATCTTCCCAAAAACTTGTATCATACCACTCAAAACTTTCTTTAAAATAATCTTCTGCATTTTCCCATTCATCAACTTTTTCTTTAAAATAATCTTCTGGCAATTGTTCAGAATCATAATACTCTTCAACATCGTGCCCTTCATCATCAAGAATAAAACCAGGTTTAATAAAACCTAAATCTCTTAATCTATTTATTTGCTTTTGCATCCAAATAAAATCAGTTTTTGATAATCCCTTTGGTTCTAACACATAACACCAACCTCTTGCCCCTAAATGGAAATCCATTTTATTTTGAATTTTAATTAAATCATTTGCGAAATCTTGTAATGAATGAAGATATAACTCCATACTCTTTTCTGATTTTCCACCCTTGCCTATATGTATGGGGAATCTTATTGAGTTCTTATCAGAGTTTTCACTAGGAAACTTGCCAGTTTGAATTTGTTTTTTGCTCATAGCAAAAACACGTGAACTAGGTTTAAAAGAAAAATCACTTTTGGATATATATTTTGACAGTCCGACTCTGATATGCGGGGCTGGAGGTATTGTTTGCTTCTTTGCCTTAATCATTTATTTTCCTATCAGCACTCTTTCCTTCATTTGTAATTTTAGTAACCTTAAACCCATATTTCTTTTTCATTTCTAAAAGAACATTGCGAACATCTGTTTGTAAATCTTCATAGCCCTTTTTATTTTCTTGATTTTCTTTTTTTAATTCTTCAATTTCTTTTTCTGAATTTTCATTTGATAATAAAAGTTTTGATTTTAATTTTTCAACTTCTTGCTGCAATTCTGTTTTAGTAACATCAATAAGCATATCTTCTGATTTTATATTATCATTCATGCTTAAAAATTCAGAATAATAAAAAATCTTGTCTGATTTCTTCCAACCGAATCTATACATCATCCCTTGCTGTGTGGTATATCTAGGTAGCCAATAGCAAGCGGAAATGTGCCTAATATCTCCCAGAGTAAAATTAGAATATTTTTCTCCAGCCTTGCTTTTAATTTCTCCGAATAGGCTCTTTGCTTTTCTTTTAAAGTATTCGTTGATTTTTGAAAGCGAGAGATTAAAGAGTAAATCATCTCCTTTAAGTTTGTTTTCAGAAATATAATCTTTAATTAAATCCTTACAAATCATGGTTTTTATTTTTCTTCCATAAGTCTTTGAAACTTCATCCCTAACTTGAAGAATTTGAAAGTCATCTTGAAAATCAGAAACACGAGTATTAATGAATTCAGTTGACCTTAAACCAAAATCAAGTTCAAAATAAGCAATAATTTTATAGAAGGGCTTGCAGCTTTCAGCAAGTTTTTTAAATTGCTTCTCATCAAGATAAACCCATTTAGGTTTATCTCTGCTTATATCAGATTCTAAAGTTATATCCTCAATTTTTTTCTTAGAAACTTTCATAAGCCAGTGCCAGAAAGCCTTGAAACTTTTAATATAATCTCCACAATCAAGATAAATTTTTCCGTCTTGTCTTTTGATATTGCCTTCTCTTAAATCTTTGCATGTTTTGTTTAATTCTTCTTTTTTGGTTTCTTCAATTTTTAATCTTTTAAATTCCTTTTCTAAAGGAATAAATAAAACTTTTAGTTTGCTTCTATAAGATAATAAACGTGCATAACTTCTCGCACCCTTTTTATTTGATAAGTTTATATTAGTTCCAGTTTCTAAATCAAAAAGAAATCTTCTAATTAATTCTGCATTGTGATTAGAAACAGAATCTATTATAGCACCGTCTCTTTTCCATTTTTCATATTGTGGTTTTGTTTTATAAGGGTCTATTCTCATAATTGCTTAAAAGTAAGGGGATTTATAAATTCTCTCATAAATCGCAATATGGATAGATGCGCCGCCTGAGAAGCCAGCCATTTTGCGATTTAACTAAAGGGAATTGAATTTACTTAAACCTCCAACCATTTAAATTTATTAGTGTGCCATTCATTAGATAGCCTATTACAAACAGCAAGGCTATGCCTACTACTGCTACAATTAAACATATCCAAAACCATTTATTAATCATTTTCATTTTTCTTTGTTTACTTTTTTTTTTGCATTAACTTAATTATGACATCTTCGATTGAGTCGCCCATTGAGCCATGGGTCTTTAGTTCATCTAAGACCTTCTTGCTTATCTTAATCGTGGTGTCTTTGTTTTTGTCTTTTCTTTGTCTTACCATTATATTGAATATAATTAAGACTATTTAAGTTTAATTGTGGTTTATTCGTGATGATAGTTAAGCATGATATCACCTCTTTTTTTTACTTAAATGCGTTTTATCTCTTCTACTGTCAAGCCTTCCTTTAAGGCATTGCTGACAAATAATTTATTTATATCCTTTGAAACTTCTTTTTGTTTTAGGTCTTGCTCTTCCTCGCTTACTTCTTCATACTCTGCCATATTAAATAAAGGAACAGTCTCCCTTATTTCTCCGGTTACCTTATGCCTAAACTGCCTAGCCCTAACAACTACCTTTATATGTTTTCTAGTCTCGTAAACAGCCCTACTTAATTTTAAAAGATTTTCAATATAAGGCGTTTTGTAATCCCCTAGAAATTCTTTTAATCTGTTAAAGTCTTCTACATCAGAATAGCCTATATTAAAATGATATCCCCTTATATGGCCTGTCTCCTTTTCTCTATACATTACAACTAAATCGTTATAAGTGGATGGCTTGGGATTATTCCATTTTAAAGTAACTGGGTTCAATGTGCAAGAAACAAACCTTTGTTTGTTGCCTTTAGTTTCAACCCAAAACTTTATTTGAGTTCTTTTAAAGCCATAGGGATAATTATCAACTATATAACCAGAATCAAAACTAATACAGTCTTTAAATTCTTTTATTGTGTCTTCCATATTCATTCTTTAACCCCCTTACAATCAATATATTCATTATATTGAATATATTAACAAGTATTTAAACATCATTGCA